>NZ_VRVC01000060.1:0-29682 GCF_008040005.1 Methylobacterium sp. WL19 | reverse complement strand
AGGGCCGCGACGGCGGGCCGGCGCCGCAGGCGGGATCGGCAGGCCGCCCGGCCCGGCGGAAATCGAGGATGGCGGAGGCGTAGGTCTCGACCACCTCCGAGAACGGCACCCGCTCGGCCGTGAACAGCACGGCGCGATGGCTGAACAGCCGGTCCGGAATCGCGAGCGGCGCGCAGGCGGGATCCGGCGGGACCGCTTGATCCCACCCGGGCGGCAAGGGCTGCCAGAGACGGTCCGCCCCAATGGTCTGGCGGGTGGTTCCCAGGGCTTGCACCGCCCTGCCGAACGGCGTGTCCGTGGTCTCGAGCAGGCGGTTCATCTTCGGCGTCAGCCGCTCGGGCACGTACCAATTGTCGGCCTCCGACAGGACGTGGTCGCCGCAGGCGAGCCGGACGCGGCGGTATTTCAGGACGGTGTCGGGTCCGGCGGCGAGGCGGCGGCGCGTCTCTTCCGAGGCGGGCTTGTCCACATCGCGCAGGAGGGTCGCCGTGAGCCGCGGGTCCGTCGCCATGCCGTGCTCGGAGCACCAGCCTTCGAGCGTCGCGGTGGCGCTGCGGCCCGCCAGGAGCCGCGCATTCAGCCCCTCCATCACCGCCAGCGCCTCGACCCGGCCGAGATAGGTGTCCGGCCAGGACGTGACGGATTGGGCGGATGCCGCACCGGCACCGGACAGAAAAATCGTGAGAGGAACGAGGCAGCGCCGGAAGCAGCGACGAGACACAACCCAAGGGCGATTTAGAATAATACTATACACGTTGACGAAGCCGTGCAAAAGTTGCGGGACCGAAGCCCGCGACGCCAGGTGATCTCTCGTGGAGCTCATCTTTCCCATCGAGTTCCTCGTCAGCGGCACACCGGTCTCGTTCCAATCGGCCCGACCGAGTTCCAAATCGCAGTGGAAGCAGAAGGTCCGGGCGGCAAGCGACGGCTCTTTGCCCGAGAACCACTTCGCCTGCGAGGGCAAACTCGCCGTGACGCTGTTCTACTTCCCGGTCGGCCCCGTGCAGGGCGACGTGGACAATATCGTCAAACTGGTTCTCGATGCCCTCAACCAGCATATCTACATGGACGATTCCCAGATCGAACGGGTAGTCATCCAGAAGTTCGAACCGCAGCGGGTGTTTTCTTTCACGCAGCCGAGCCCACTCCTGGCGGCGGCTCTGTCGGCACAGAAGCCGATCCTATACGTAAGGCTTTCGGACGATCCCTTCGAGGAACTGGCATGAGCGGCATGGAATCAGAACGGCCGGTCCTCGACCTCATCATCCCGGCACTTACGGATGCCGGCTACGAGGTCTATACTCACCCTTCACGCCAGCTTCTGCCCTCCTTCATGGGCGACTACGTTCCAGACGCCATCGCGCTTGGCAAACCAAAGAATCTGGCGATCGAAATCGTACGGGATGGCACGCGATCCGGAAGCCGGGAAAGGGTCGCTGACCGGTTCCTCGGTGTCACCGATTGGGAGCTTCGGATCTACTACGCCCGCTCCGGCGGCGGCGTGCCCGCCATCGACGGCGTGACGCCAGACATCATCGACCGCACGATCACGAAGGTCGAGGCCCTCATCGCGGCCGGCCAGATGGAAGCGGCTCTGCTGCTAGGCTGGTCGACCTTCGAAGCCATCGGGCGGGCCTTGATTCCGAACCGCCTGTCACACTCTCAATCGCCCGCACGGCTGATCGAGGAGCTCGCGGGCGAAGGCATCGTGACGCCGGACGAGGCGGATCGTCTTCGTCCCATCGCGAACCTGCGCAACGCCGTCGCCCACGGGGCCTTGCAGCGCGACCTCGATCGCACCGCCCTGGAGGATTTCGTCGCCACGCTGAAGCTCGTCCTCCACGAGAACCAGCCGGTCGGCGCTGGGGCCTGACCGCGCCCAGTAGTCAGAACTCGATCCCCTCCTGTGCCTTCACCCCGGCGGCGAAATGGTGCTTCACGCTGCCCATCTCGGTGACGAGGTCGGCGGCCTCGATGAGGGCCGGCTTGGCGTTGCGCCCGGTGACGATGACGTGGAGATCGGGCCGGCGCGCCCGGAAAGCCGCCACCACGGCGTCGATGGGCAGGTAATCGTAGCGCAAGGCGATGTTGAGCTCGTCGAGGAGGACGAGGCGGATGGTCGGGTCGGCCATCAATTCCTCGGCCTTGGCCCAGGCATGCTCGGCCGCCGCGATGTCGCGGGCTTTGTCCTGGGTCTCCCAGGTGAAGCCCTCGCCGAGCGTATGCCATTCGATCTGGTCGCCGAAAGCCTTCAGCGCGTGCTTCTCGCCGGTGTCCCAGGCGCCCTTGATGAACTGGACCACGCCGACCCGCCAGCCATGGCCCAAGGCGCGCAGGAGGAGGCCGAGCCCGGCCGTGGTCTTGCCCTTGCCGGGGCCGGTATTGACGATGAGGAGGCCCTTCTCGATCGTCTTGGCCGCGACCTCGGCGTCCTGGATGGCCTTGCGCTTCTCCATCTTCTCGCGATGCCGTTCGGCCTCCGGATCGTTCGTGTCTGACTCGCTCATGCGGCTGCTCCGGGTTGGGGTTTCACGATCATCGGCAGTCCCGCCACCATGAACACCACATGGTCGGCCCGCGCGGCGAGGCGCTGGTGCAGGCGCCCGGCCGCGTCGCGGAAGCGGCGGGCAAGCGCGTTGTCCGGCACGATGCCGAGCCCAACCTCGTTGCCGACGAGCACCACCGGCCCCGGCGCGCGATCGCAGGCCTCGATCAGCGCGACGGTCGCGGCCTCGACGTCCGCCTCGGACAGGATCAGGTTGGTGAGCCACAGGGTCAGGCAATCGACCAGCACCGGCCCGGTCGCCGCGGCGACGGCCTCGGCCAGGTCGATCGGTACGTCCCGGGTGATCCAATCGGCCGAGCGGCGCGACCGGTGAAGGGCGACGCGCTCGCGCATCTCGTCGTCCCAGGCCTGCGCGGTGGCGAGGTAGAGCCAGGGCGCCGGATGGGCTTCGACGAGGCGCTCCGCGTGCAGGCTCTTGCCCGAGCGAGCGCCGCCGAGGACCAGTGTCATTCTTGGGGAAGGCTGCCGCATGGCTTCCTTTAGCGCGAAACCGCCCTGCCCCGTCAAAGGCGGTAAAACGCTTTGGCGGCGCGTTGTCAGCGGTCGCGCGAGCGCGTAGAAGCGAGCTTCGGACGGTGCCCCGGTGACGGGGTGAAAAGGGAATGCGGTGAGGGCTCGCGCCTGAAACCGCAGCTGCCCCCGCAACTGTGAGCGGAGACGGGCCTGCCATCGGCCACCGGAGCGATCCGGGAAGGCGGCAGGACCGGATGACCCGCGAGCCAGGAGACCTGCCATCCGAAGGGGACCACATCGTCCTCCCGCTCGATCCTCGAACGCCGCCGGCGGGGCGGCCGGAGACCTGACACGATGACCACCAACACCCTCGTCCTTACCGGCACCCGCAGCAACGAGCGTCTCGGCGCGGTGCTCATGGCCGCTTTCCTCGGCCTCGGGCTCGTCTTCATGGCCGGTTTCGCCCCGGCGATGGCGCTGCACAACGCGGCCCACGATTTCCGGCACGCCCAGAATTTCCCCTGCCACTGACCGCCACGCGCTCAGTCAGGACCTGATTCCATGATGATCCGACTCGTGTCGGCGGCCCTGGTCGCCGGCTTCCTGGCGGCTGTCGTCGCCACGGGCTTGCAGTTCGCCCTCACCTCGCCGCTGATCATCGCGGCCGAGCGTTACGAGAGCGGCGAAGCCACGGCGCCGGCCGCGCAATGGATGCCGCGCGGCGCCTCGCCGGCCTCCCTCATCGTCCCCGTCCATTCGGGCCACGACCATGGCGGCAAGACGGACGGTGTCGAAGGCGGCGAGGTCGCACCGGCCTGGCAGCCCGGGCCCGGCCTGCCCCGTATGGTCTTCACCGCCCTCGCGACCCTGGTCGGCGGCGTCGGCTATGCCCTTTTGCTGGGCGCGGCTCTCATCGCCTGCGGGCGCGAGCCGAGCCCGGAAACCGGCCTGCGCTTCGCCATTGCGGGGTTCCTCGCCGTGGCTCTCGCCCCGGCCCTCGGCCTGCCGCCGGAATTGCCCGGCATGGAGGCGGCTCCGCTCGCCGAACGCCAGTTCTGGTGGATCATGACTGCGGCCGCCACCGCCATGGGGCTCTACCTCATCGCGATCCGCCGCTCCCCCATCGCCATCGCCGGAGGGATCGTGCTCCTCGTCGCACCGCATCTGGCAGGCGCTCCGGAGACGAGCCACGCCGCCTCCGCCCTGCCCCCGGGCTACGCGGCCCAGTTCGCCGCTCGGTCGCTGGGCATCGCCTTCGTGTTCTGGGCGGTGATCGGCCTCGCCTTCGGCTGGGCCTGGAACAGCGTCGGGCGCAAGAACCCAGCGACGTCGCATGCCTGACGAGGACATCCCGGCCGGCAACGCGGTCGCACTCTACGTCTGCGCCACCTGTCGCACGGCCGGCGACACGTCCGAGCCCCGCGCCGGGGCCCGCCTCGTCTCGGCGTTGCGCGAAGCGGTGACGGAAGCCGCCATCGAGGGCATCGCGGTCGAGAGCGTGGAGTGCCTGTCGGTCTGCAAGCGCCCATGCACGGTCGCCGTGGCGTCGGAGGGCCGCTGGACCTACGTCTACGGCGACCTCGACCCGATCGAATCCGCCAGGACCATCCTCGCGGGCATCGGCCTGTACGCGGAGACGCCCGACGGCATCGTGCCCTGGAAGGCACGGCCGGAAGCGTTCCGCAAAGGTGTCGTCGCCCGCATTCCCCCGTTTCCTCCGCCGCGCGCGGACAGAATTCCGGACGCCGCCGAATGAGCATCGTCGAGAAGATTCCCTGCACGATCGTCACCGGCTTCCTCGGAGCCGGCAAGACGACCCTCGTGCGTCACCTCGTGGAGAATGCCGGCGGTCGTCGGCTCGCCATCATCGTCAACGAGTTCGGCGATATCGGCTTCGACGGATCGTTCCTGGCCGCCTGCGGCATCGAGGGCTGCCAGGACGAGGACATCGTGGAACTGGCCAATGGCTGCATCTGCTGCACCGTGGCGGACGATTTCGTGCCGGCCCTGAACAAGCTGCTCGACCGGGCCGACCCGCCCGAGCACATCCTCATCGAGACGTCCGGCCTCGCTCTGCCGAAGCCCCTGGTCCAAGCCTTCCACTGGCCGGCGATCCGCTCGCGGGTGACCGTGGACGGGGTGATCGCGGTCATCGACGGCCCCGCCGTCGCTGCCGGCTTCTTCGCCGACGATCCGGCGGCCCTCGCCGCCCAGCGGGCCGACGATGCCAGCGTCGATCACGACAACCCGCTGGAGGAGGTGTTCGAGGACCAGCTCCTCTGCGCCGACCTCGTAGTCATGAACAAGGCCGACCTCCTCGACGAAGCCGGCAAGGCCAAGGTCCGCGCCGAGGTGGAGCGCCAGCTGCCGCGCGCGGTGAAGATGGTCGAGGCCGAGCATGGCCGCCTCGATCCGCGCGTGATCCTCGGTCTCGGCGCCGCCGCCGAGGACGATCTCGACGCCCGCCCCTCGCATCACGGCGAGGGCGAGGATCACGATCACGACGATTTCGACTCCGTGGCCATTGCCGTGCCTGCCACGGCGAGCGCCGAGGATCTGGCCGCCCGCGTCGCCCGCGCCGCCGAGACCAGCGGCGTCCTGCGGATCAAGGGCTTCGCCGAGGTCACCGGCAAGCCGATGCGCCTCGTGGTCCAGGGCGTCGGCGCCCGCATCGCCCATCATTACGACCGCCCCTGGCGGGCGAGCGAGAACCGCGACGGCCGGCTCGTGGTCATCGGGCTGAAGGGTTTCGACCAAGGGGCGGTGGCAGCCGCCCTGGCGGGGTGAGCGCGTTGACCGCCCGACGGATCCCGGCGCGCGGGTGCCGCGGCCTCGTGGTCGCGTCCGGCCTGGCGGCTCTCGCGGCGATCGGTGGGTGCTCGGATTCACGTCCGCCCAAACCGGAGTTTCAGGCCTCGGACAGCCGGGCGATGGCACGCCTCTCTCCGGTGGCTCGCCCTCTCGCCCAGACGGGCGATGCGAAGCTCGCCTATACCCACGACCTGACCATCGGATTACCGCCCCAGCGGGTGAACCCGCATTTCGAGGCGGCCCGCGACCGCTGCCTGAACGAGGCGGCCCTGAAATGCATCCTCGTCGCTGCGTCCATCGACGATGGCCGGAGGCCTGCGGGCCGTCCGCAGGCCCAGGTCCAGGTCCGACTGCCGCATGAATCCGTTGCTCCCTTCATGGCCTTCGTCACGTCGCCCCTGCCCGGCGAGGCGACGGGCGACGTCGTGCTCCGGAGCCAGTCGACGCGTGCCGACGACCTGACGGATGCCATCGAGGATGGCGGCCGGCGCTTGGCCCAGCTCACCGCCTATCGCGCCCGGCTCGATGCGATCGCCGCACGGCCCGACCCGCGCGTGGAGGATCTGATCCGCATCGCGCAGGAATTGGCGCAGGTTCAGTCGCAGATCGAGGAAGCCGATGCCAAACAGCGCGGCCTGAGCCAGCGCGTCGACACGGAGCTCGTCTCCGTCGCCCTGCGCTCCGACGAGGCGCGCGCCGGGCCCCTCGCCCCCGTGGAGGAAGCCTGGGCCCAGGCGGGCCAGACCTTCGGCGCGAGCGCAGGATCGGCCTTGCGCTTCGTCGTCGCCGGCCTGCCATGGTTACCGCTGGTGCTGATCGGCGTGCTTCTCCTTCGCGCGCTGTGGCGCCGGCGCGGCCGCCGAAGCGCCATGACCGAGCGGACGTCCTCCAGGGCACAGCCATGACGGCGCGCCGCCCATGCATCTGATCCGAATCGACACGGTCTCCCTCGACGAAGGCGAAGCCGCCATCGATCTGGGCCAGGCGCCCGGCGACATCGTGTTCCTGTCCTTCACCGATTCCGACCTCTCCGGCATGGCCGGCGCGCATGCGGCCGAGCGGGAGGCAGCGGCACGGGACTCGTCGGCGAGCGACGTCCCGACGCTCCGCCTCGCCAAGCTGGCCCGGCTGCGCCATCCGATGTCCGTCGATCTCTACGTGGACAACGTCATCGCGCGGTCGAAAGTCGTGGTCATCCGCTGCCTCGGTGGCCTCGATTACTGGCGCTACGGAGTCGAGCGCGCCGCCGCCGCGGCTCGCGCGAACGGCGTGAAGCTCGCCGTCATTCCGGGCTGCGACAAGCCCGATCCCCGCCTCACCGCCTTCTCGACGGTGGCTCCCGAACTGGTGGAGACACTCGAGGGCTATTGCCGCGCGGGCGGGTCCGACAACCTGCGCCGGATGATCCGGCGCCTCTCCCTGGAGATCGGGCACGCGGTCGACGCGCTGCCGCCTGTCGCCCTGCCGCGCGGCTTCGCCTGGTGCCCGGGTTGCGGACCGGTCGCACACGAGACCGCCCTGGCCGCCGCAGGTCGGGATCGCCCCCTCGCCCTCATCCTGGTCTATCGGTCGGCGGTGCTCGGCGGCGACACCCGGCCCGTGGCCGACCTCATCGCAGCCCTCGGTGAGCGCGGCATCGGTGCCGCCACCCTCGCGGTCGCAAGCCTCAAGGACGCGCTCGCCCTCGATGCCGTGCGGGAAGCTCTGGCCGCGCGAAGCCCGGACATTGTCATCGCGGCAACGGCCTTCTCGGCGCGGGAGGATGGCGGCTTCGTCCTTGATGGCGCCAACGCGCCCATCCTTCAAGCCTACACGATCGGGGCCTCACGGGAGGCCTGGGAGGCCTCGGCGCGGGGCATGAACGCCGCCGACCTCGCCATGCAGGTGGCGCTTCCCGAATTCGACGGCCGGCTCTCCGGTTTCCCGATCTCGTTCAAGGAGGACGGGCCGGAACTCGACGGGTTCAGCGAGCGCCGCGCTGTTCCCTTCTCGGCCGGTATCGCGGCCCTGGCCGACCGCGCCTCGGCCTGGGTGGCGCTGAAACACCGGCCGCGCGCAACGCGTCGCCTCGCCCTGGTCCTGTCCGACTACCCTGCCCGTGGCGGCCGGGCGGGCTTCGCCGTGGGGCTGGACACGCCGGCGAGCGCGGGAATCATTACGGAGACGCTGCGGCGGGCCGGCTATGCGGTGGGCCACCTGCCGGAGCCGGACGCTCTGATGCACGCGCTGACGAAGGAGGCTCCGACCTTCGCGGTGCCGCTCGCGGCCTATCGCGACTGGCTCTTCACACTGTCACCGGACGAGCGGGACACGCTCGATCAACGGTGGGGCGAGCCGGAGGCCGACCCGGTCTGTGTCGATGGGGCGTTCCGCTTCCCGATGGTCGTGGCCACTATTGCTCCCCCCCCACGACCTCATCCTGAGGTGCCGGAGCGCAGCGCCAGCCTCGAAGGAGGCTTCCAGCTGCCTCAGAGAGATCTGGAAGCCTCCTTCGAGGCCGCTGATGCGGCACCTCAGGATGAGGTCATCGGTTGGATGAGAGGACGTCTCGCCGTCTTTCTTCAGCCCGACCGTGGCCGGGCGGCCGACCGCAAGGCCGGCTATCACGACCCCGACGAGCCGCCGACCCATGCCTATCTCGCCTTCCATCTCGGACTGCGGGAGGGGTTCGACGCCCTGATCCATCTCGGCACCCACGGCACCACCGAATGGTTACCCGGCAAGGCGGTGGCCCTGTCGCCGGCCTGCTGGCCGGCGCGGGCGATCGGGCATCTGCCCGTGATCTACCCCTTCATCGTCGACGATCCCGGCGAGGCGGCCCCCGTGAAACGCCGGCTCGGCGGCATCGCCCTGGGCCACCTGACGCCCCAGACCGAATGCGCCGGCCTGACCCCGGAGGCCGCGCGGCTACGCGAACTCGTGGAGGAATATTCCTCGGCCAGCGTCCTCGATCCGCGACGGGCCGACATCATCGCCCGCGCGATCCTCGACGATGCGGCCGATGCCGGCCTTCTGTCGGGCGCCGGGATCGACGCCGACACGCCCATGGCCGACGCGCTCACCGCCCTCGACGCGCATCTGTGCGACCTCGGCGAGGTGACCACCCGCGACGGGCTCCACGTGTTCGGATCGGCACCGGACGACGCCCCGGACCCTTTGAAAGCCTGCGCGGCCGCGGAGCGCGAGGGGCTGCTGGCGGCCCTCGACGGACGCTTCGTTCCCCCCGGCCCCGCCGGCTCGCCCTCGCGCGGGCGAACCGACGTGATGCCCACGGGGCGCAACCTCACTACTCTCGATCCGCGCAGCCTGCCGACGCGGGCCGCCACGCTGCTCGGCGCGAAAGCCGCCGATGCGGTGGTCCGGCGCTACCTGCAGGACGAGGGCGACTACCCGGCCCGCATCGTCATGGATCTCTGGGCCTCGCCGACCCTCCGCACCGGCGGCGAGGACGTGGCGCATGCCCTGGCACTCATGGGCGTGCGCCCGACCTGGGACCACGCCTCGACCCGCGTCACCGGTTTCGAGGTGTTGCCGCTCGCCCTTCTCGATCGGCCGCGCATCGACGTGACCCTGCGTGTCTCGGGCGCGTTCCGCGACACCTTTCCCGAGACCCTCTCTCTCCTCGCCCGCGCGGCATCTGCCGTCGCCGAGCGCGACGAGGAAGACGACGAGAACCCGCTGGCCGCCGCGTGCCGCCGGGGCGAGGCCCCCGCCCGTGTCTACGGCGCAGCACCAGGCCGCTACGGCGCCGGTGCCGGCGAACTCGCCCTCGACGGACAATGGCAGAGCCGCGACGATCTCGGCCGAGCCTATCTCGACGCCACCTCGCACGCCTATGGCGGGACCGAGGACATGGCCGATGCTGGCTTCGCTGCCCGCGTCGCGCAGGCCGACGCCTATGTCCACGCCTTCGACGTGGCCGAACGCGACCTCCTCGACGGCGACGCAGCGGCCGATGCCATGGGCGGGTTCTCCGCCGCCGCCGCACTCGGCGGGCGCGCTCCCGCGCTCTACAGCCTCGACGTGGCCGACCCGGAAAAACCCAAGGCGCGCACCGCCCGCGAGGATGCGGCGCGCCTCATCCGCGCCAAGCTCGCGAACCCGCGCTGGATCGCGGCGCAGCTGCGCCACGGCTATCGTGGCGCTCAGGAACTGGCACAGGGGATCGATGCGGTCTTCGTCCTCGCCGCCGCCACGGACGCCATCTCCGACGCCGATCTCGACCGGCTCTACGGCGCGATGATCGCCGATCTCGATACGTTCGATGCCCTGCGCGCGGCCAATCCCGATGCCGCCCGCGCTATCCTCGAACGGTTCGACGAAGCGCGCCGGCGCGGCCTCTGGACCACCCGCCGCAACGCCATGGCCGCCGACGAGCTGATGCCGGAGGCGGCCGAATGAGCGCGCCGCGCCGCGTCTCGCCGGAGCCCGCACGCCGAGGCTGGTGCCCGAGCCTCGCCCGGCCGATGCCGACGGGGGACGGGCTGCTTGCCCGTGTTCACCCACCGCTGGGCATCCTCACGCCGGCGCAGGCGCGCGCGGTGGCGGAAGGTGCGCGCCGCTTCGGCAACGGCCACATCGACGTCACCGCACGTGCGAACCTACAGGTCCGGGGCGTCACCGAGGCGACCCGCTGCGACCTCGCGGAGGCCCTCGGCGCGGCCGCGCTCGACGACGTACGTAGCGATGGCGGGCCGCAGCGGCTCACCTTGACCGCGCCGCTCGCCGGCCTCGAAGCGACGCCCATCGACATTCCGACCCTGGCCGGGGCGATCGAGGCCATCGGGCTGGCGATCCCGGGCCTGCCCGCCAAGGCACTGGTCGCCGTCGAGGCGGCAGAGCGCGGCACCTGCCTCGGCGCCGCTCAGCCCGATTGCCACCTCGTCGCCACGGCGGAGGGCTTGGCGTTGCAACTCGCAGGCGACGCGGGCTGGTGGGATATCCCGGCCCACGACGTGCATTCTGTCCTCGACGCCGCCTTGCGCCGTCTCGCGGAGAGCGGGCAACGCCGGATGCGAGATCTATCCTCCACAGACAGAGGCGGCCTGGCGCTCGGTCTCGGCCTTGGCCCTGCAACGCCTCCTCCCGGCGCATCGCTGCCGCGTCCTGGCCTACTTGCCCTGAACTCACATCGTCCCACCGCTCGCGGGCAGCACGAATCCCCCCCAAGCAAAGCTTCGCCCATCGCCATCCTGGTCGACGCACCCTTCGGCCGCTGCACGGCGGACGCTCTAGAAACCCTCGCCGATACGGCAGAATCCCTCGGTGGGGAGCCTCTGCGGCTCTCGCCGACGAGGGGGTTTCTGCTTGTTGCCCCCAACGCGTCGGCGGCGGAGGCGGTGCGACCCATCCTCGCGGCGGCAGGCTTTTTGACGGAGACGGACGATCCGAGGCGAGCGGTTGCCGCCTGTCCGGGAGCGCCGGCCTGCGCTTCCGGCTCGACGACGACGCTTGTCGACGCGGCGCGACTGGCCGACGCCTTCGAGGCCTTTTCGGCGCGAGGGTTGTCGGCCCATGTGTCGGGCTGCGCCAAGGGCTGCGCCCATCCCGCCGCCGCCTCGCTCACCCTGGTCGGAGAAGACGGCCTCTACGGCATCGTCCTCGACGGCCGGCCCGATGCGTTGCCGGAGGCCCTCCTCACTTTCGACGCGGCGCTGGAGCGCGTAAGGAGGGCCGATCCGGCCTATCCCGAACCCCTCGCCCACGCTTTCAGGACATCCCCATGAGTTCGCGCCTCGACTATCTGCGCGACGGACAGGCGATCTACGCCCGCTCCTTCGCCATGATCCGCGCCGAGGCCGACCTCGCCCGCTTCTCCGGCACCGCCGAACGCGTCGTCGTGCGGATGATCCATGCCTGCGGCATGACCGACCTGCCCAAGGACGTGGAAGCCTCCGAGGATTTCGCCGCCAACGGCGAGGCCGCGCTCAAGGCCGGAGCACCGATCCTGTGCGATGTGCGCATGGTCGCCGACGGTGTCACCCGCTCGCGTCTTCCCGCCGACAACCGGGTGATCTGCACCCTCACCGACCCGCGCGTGCCCGGCCTCGCCGCCGAGATGAACACGACCCGCACGGCCGCCGCCATGGAACTCTGGCGCGAGCATCTTCCCGGCAGCATCGTCGCCGTCGGCAACGCCCCGACCGCCCTGTTCCGGCTGCTCGAATTGCTCGATGAAGGCGTCGCCCCGCCGGCGGCGGTCATCGGAATCCCCGTCGGCTTCGTGGGGGCCGCCGAGTCCAAGGACGCCCTCGCCCGCGACGGGCGGGTGCCCTTCATCGTCGTTCATGGAAGGCGCGGCGGCAGCGCCATGACCGCCTCCGCGATCAACGCCCTCGCCAACGAGATCGAGTGATGGATTCGAGCGAGCGGCTTCCCCCCGCAGAGCCGGCGGACATCACCGAGATCCCGCGACAGGTCACCACCGGTACGCTCTACGGCGTCGGGATGGGACCGGGCGACCCGGATTATCTCACCGTCCGCGCCATGAAGCTTCTCGCCGAGGCGCCGGTGCTGGTGCATTTCTGCAAGAAGGGCCGGCGCGGCAATTCCCGCACCATCGCCGACGCGGTGATGCGCGACCCGGCCCGCGAGATGCCCCTGGTCTATCCCTACACCACCGAGCTTCCCCCCGAGCATGGCGAGTACGTCTCCGCCCTCGCGTCCTTCTACGACGATGCGGCGACGCGGATCGCCGACCATCTCGGGGCCGGGCGGGACGTGGCGATCCTGTCGGAGGGCGATCCGTTCTTCTACGGCTCGTTCATGCATCTGTGGCGCCGCCTGAAGGACCGTTTCCCGGTAGAGGTGGTGCCCGGCGTCACCGGCATGTCGGGCTGCTGGACCAGGGCCGGAACCCCGATCACCTGGGGCGACGACGTGCTGACGATCCTGCCGGCGACGCTGGGCCATGACGCCCTGGTGGAGCGCCTCCGCATCACCGACGCCGCCGTCATCATGAAGCTCGGCCGCCACCTGCCGAAGGTGCGCCGCGCCCTGGCCGAGACCGGCCTCCTCGACCGCGCGGTCTATGTGGAACGCGGCACCATGGCCGGCGAGAAGGTGATCGCGCTGGCCGAGAAGCCGGACGACGACGCCCCCTACTTCTCGATGGTCCTGGTCCCCGGCGAGGGGCGCCGCCCGTGACCGGCTCCGTTACGGTCGTCGGCCTCGGGCCGGGCGATCCGCGTCTCCTCACCCAGGCGGCGAGCGAGGCCCTGGCGCAGGCGCAGGACCTCATCGGCTACATCCCCTACGTCGCCCGCGTGCCCGATCGTCCGGGGCTGACGAAACACGCCACCGACAACCGCGTCGAGATCGACCGCGCCGGCCATGCGCTCCGGCTCGCCGCTTCCGGCCGCCGGGTCGCGGTGGTGTCCGGCGGCGATCCGGGGGTCTTCGCCATGGCGGCGGCGATCTTCGAGGCCGTGGAGACCGGCGATCCGGAATGGCGTCACCTCTCCATCACGGTCGAGCCCGGCATCACGGCGATGCTGGCCGCCGCCGCCCGCCTCGGCGCGCCGCTGGGAGGCGATTTCTGCGCGATGTCGCTGTCCGACAACCTCAAGCCCTGGGAGGTCATCACCGCCCGGTTGGAGGCGGTGCTGCGGGCCGATTTCGTGATCTCGCTCTACAACCCGATCTCCTCGGCCCGGCCCTGGCAGCTCGGAGTTGCGCTCGGTCTCGCCGCCGACCACCGCGCACCGGAAACGCCGGTGATCTTCGCCCGCGCGGTCTCCCGCCCGGACGAGGCGATCCGGATCCTCACCCTGGCGCAGGCGCGTGAGACCAAGGCGGACATGGCCACGATGGTCATCATCGGTGCATCCGCCACCCGGCTGATCCCGCGCGGTGACGCGACACCCTTCGTCTACACCCCGCGCAGCGTGCCGGCGTGAGGGTGGACGGTCGGATCGTTTCGAACCCTCCCCCCCCTGCGGGGGAGGGTGCCTGCGGAGCAGGCGGGAGAGGGGGCGACCTCTCCGGAGATGGCGCTCCCCTCTCCCGACCCGCTTCGCGGGCCACCCTCCCCCGCAAAGGGGGGAGGGGAATGCGCGCGCATCCCGGTTTAGCCCTCACGTGCGCGCAGCCACGCCAACGCGCCCTCGGCATCAGGCACGCTTTCCACGGCGGGCTTCTGCGGCGGGCGCACGATCACCACCGGCAGACCGAGCGCGCGGGTTGCGGCGATCTTGCCGTAGGTGGCGGGGCCGCCGGAATTCTTGGTGACCAGAATGTCGATCCGCCGCTCGGCGAGAAACGTCATCTCGGCGGCCTCACCGAAGGGACCGCGTGCGGCGATCTCGGTGAGGCGTGGCACCGGCAGGGCGTCGCCGATCGGCTCGATGGCGCGGACGATGTAATCGTGCTGCGGGGCAGTCGCGAAGGCGCCGACTTCGAGGCGGCCAATCGTCAGGAACACCCGCCGGGGCGTCTCGCCGAGGGCGAGGACGGCCTCCGACATGGTCTCTACCTCGGTCCAGCGATCTCCCTGCCTCCGCTCCCAGGCCGGGCGGCGGATGGCGAGGAGCACCACACCGGTCCGCTCGCAGGCAAGCGCCGCGTTGCGGCCGATCCGCGCCGCGAACGGGTGCGTGGCGTCGATCACCACGTCGATCCGATTCTCGGCGATCCAGGCGGCGAGGCCCTCAGCTCCGCCGAAGCCACCGATGCGGGTGCGTACCGGCTCGCGCTTCGGTGCGCTGGTGCGGCCGGCCAGCGACAAGGTGGCGTCGATCCGCGGATCGAGCCCCTTCACAAGAGCGCTCGCCTCGGTGGTGCCGCCGAGGATCAGAACTCGCATCGTCGCCCTCTCCCTATCCGGCAACCTTGTCTATGAGCGCCGCCCCCGTGTCGAGCACCGCCCCCTGGCTCACCATCGTTGGGATCGGAGAGGACGGGCGCGCGGGCCTGAGCCCCGCCGCCACAGCCGCCCTCGACGGGGCGGAGGTGGTCTATGGCGGAGCCCGCCATTTCGCCCTCGGGGGACCGTTGAAGGCCGAGACGCGGGTCTGGCCGCGCCCGATCTCCGACGCTTATCCCGGCCTCCTCGCCCGGCGCGGACGCCCGACCAGCATCCTCGCCACCGGCGACCCGTTCCATTACGGCATCGGCGCCGAGATCGCGCGGCTGCTGCCGGCGGCCGAGATGTGCGTGTTCCCTCACCTCTCGGCATTCAGCCTAGCGGCGGCACGGCTCGGCTGGCCGCTCGCCGAGACCACCTGCCTCACCCTGCACGGGCGGGCGCTGGAGCGGATCGTACCCCACCTCCAGCCCGGCGCCCGGCTCCTCACCCTGACCTGGGACGAGACCACGCCGGAGGCCGTCGCCGCCCTGCTCACGGAACGCGGTTTCGGTGCCTCTCGCCTCGTCGTCCTCGAGGCCATGGGTGGCCCGCGCGAGCGCCGGCTCGAAACAAGGGCCGATGCGTTCTCCCTCACCGGGATCGATCCGCTCAACACCCTGGCGGTGGAGGTCGTCGCCGATGCCGATGCTCGCGTCGTCAGCCTGAGCCCTGGCCTCGACGATACCTGGTTCGAGAATGACGGCCAGCTCACCAAGGCCGATATTCGCGCCGTGACCCTCGCCGCCCTGCGCCCCCGCGCCGGCCAGCGCCTCTGGGACATCGGCGCCGGAGCCGGCTCGATCTCCATCGAATGGATGCTGCGCCATCCCAGCCTGCGCTCGCTGGCCATCGAGGCGAACCCCGCCCGTGCGGCGCGGATCGCCCGCAACGCCGCCCGCCTCGGTGTACCGGATCTGCGCGTCGTGGAGGGCGAGGCGCCCGCCGCCCTGGAAGGCCTCGAGCGTCCGGACGCCATCTTCATCGGCGGCGGAGTTGCGCGGCCTGGCGTGCTCGACCGCGCCCTCGACGCCCTCAAGCCGGGGGGCCGGCTGGTCGCCAACGTCGTCACCCTGGAGGGCGAGGCGGTTCTGCTTGGCGCCTTCGCCCGTCTCGGCGGGCAGCTGAAGCGGCTGTCGGTGGCCCATGCCGATCCGGTCGGCCATCTCCACGGCTGGCGCGCCGCAATGCCGGTGACGCAATGGGTCTGGACGAAGCGGTGACGGGCGGCTGGGCGATGCCCGACGCGCTTCCCCTCCCCCTTGTGGGGAGGGGTCAGGGGTGGCTCCGAACAGGGCGCACCTTATCCGACACCACCCCCACCTCCGGCTCCTCCCCACAAGGGGGAGGAGGGGCCTGCGACTTGTCTGACGATGATCTGGCCCCTCGAGATACGTGGATAACCCGTCTCATCGTCGCCGGCATCGGCTTCCGGCATGGGGCCATGGCCGACGAGATCGTCGCTTTGATCCACCGTGCGCTTGCCGAAAGCGATCATAGGCCGAACCGGCTCGGCGCGATCGCCACCGCCGAGGACCGCGCGAATGAGCCGTCGATCGTCGAGGCCGCCGCTGCGTTCGGCCTCGTGCCCGTCGGAATTCCCCCCGCCGAGATGATCGCCGTCGACGCGCGCGTAACGACCCGCTCGGGCCGGATCGAAGCGAGCCGGGGGGTCGGATCGGTGGCGGAAGCCGCCGCGCTGGCCATGGCCGGCGATGGCGGAACCCTCATTCTGCCGCGCATCGCGTCACCAGCGGTGACATGCGCCCTTGCGCTTCCCGCGTATTTCGCCACTCAAGCGGGATGACCGTACATTTTATCGGCGCCGGCCCCGGTGCGGCCGACCTCATCACGATCCGCGGGCGCGATCTCATCGCGCGCTGCCCCGTCTGCCTCTACGCCGGCTCGCTGGTGGCGCCGGAGATCCTGTCCTGGTGCCCGTCCGACGCCCGCATCGTCGACACCGCTCCCCTCGACCTCGACGCCATCGTGGCCGAGATCGTCGCCGCGCACGAGGCCGGGCAGGACGTGGCGCGGCTGCATTCGGGCGACCTCTCGATCTGGAGCGCGCTGGCCGAACAGACCCGCCGCCTCGACCGGCTCGGCATTCCCTACACGGTGACCCCGGGCGTGCCCTCCTTCGCCGCCGCCGCCGCCCTGCTTCGGCGCGAACTTACCGTGCCGGGTCTAGCCCAATCCGTGGTCCTCACCCGGACCTCGGGCCGGGCCAGTGCCATGCCGGAACGCGAGACGCTCCAAGCCTTCGCCGCCACCGGCGCGACCCTGGCCCTGCACCTCTCCATCCACGTGATCGAGACCGTGGTGACCGAGCTTGTGCCTTTCTATGGAGCGGATTGCGCCGCCGCCGTGGTGTTCCGCGCCACCTGGCCGGACGAGCGCGTCATCTCAGGCACCCTCGCCACCATCGCGGAGGATGTGCGCGCCGCCGGTCTCGAGCGGACGGCGCTGATCCTCGTCGGCCCGGCCCTCGCCGCCAGCGAGTTCCGCGAGAGCGCGCTCTACTCCACCGATTACGACCGCCGCTTCCGCCCCACGGGGCAGCCGGCCCCCGGAGTCGAGTCATGACGATAATGGACCGATCGCATCCGCCCGGCCTTCTCGTCGCCGCTCCACGGTCGAGCTCCGGCAAGACCACCGTGACGCTGGCGCTGATGCGGGCGCTCGCCCGGCGCGGCCTTGCCGTGCGTGGTGCCAAATGCGGGCCGGACTATATCGACCCGGCCTTCCACCAGGCCGCCACGGGCTATCCCAGCGTCAATCTCGACAGCTTCGCCATGCCGGATGCCATGCTCGATTCGGTGGCGGCGATGGCGGGCCATGGCGCTGATATCGTCATCGCCGAGGGCTCCATGGGCCTGTTCGACGGCATCGTCGCCAGCGAGGGCCGGACCGGCGCCAATGCCGACATCGCCGCCCGCTACGGCTGGCCCGTGCTCCTCGTCGTGGACGTCTCGGGTGCCGCCCAATCGGCCGCCGCCGTGGCACTCGGCTGCGCCCGCTACGATCCTCGTATCCGCATCGCCGGGGTGATCCTGAACAAGGTCGCCAGCGCCCGCCATCGGCGTCTGGTCGAAGCCGGTCTCGCGCGGGTCGGCATCCCGGTTCTCGGAGTGCTCATGCGCGACGCGACCCTCTCCCTGCCCGAGCGTCATCTCGGTCTGGTCCAGGCTCGCGAGACGGGCGATCTCACCGCGCGGCTCGATCGCCTCGCCGATCTGGCGGAGGCCGGTCTCGACCTCGACGCCATCCTCGCGGCCGCATCGGGACGCCTGCCGGACGTGGCGGATGCCGCCCTGCCCCCTCCCCCGGGGCAGCGCATCGCCATCGCTTCGGATGAGGCCTTCTCGTTCCTCTATCCACATATGGAAGCGGGCTGGCGCGCGGCGGGCGCCGAACTGGTCGCCTTCTCACCCCTCGCCGACGAGGCGCCCCCGGAGGACTGCGACGCCTGCTGGCTACCGGGCGGATATCCCGAGCTTCATGCCGGGAAACTCGCAGCGGCGGGCCGGTTCCTGAACGGCCTCCGGAGCTTTGCCGAACACAATCCCGTCCATGGCGAGTGCGGCGGCTACATGGCTCTCGGTCTCGGGCTGGAAGACGCGGCGGGCGTCACGCATACGATGGCGGGCCTGCTCCCGGTTGCGACCTCCTACAAGGTGCGCCGCCTGCATCTCGGCTACCGCGTCGCGACGCTCATCGGTGATGGCCCCCTCGGGCAGGGCGGATCGCGCCTCGTCGGCCACGAGTTCCATTATGCCAGCGAACTGACGCCGCCTCCCGCCGAGGATGTCGCCCTCGCGGTGGTGACCGACGCGGAAGGAGTTCCGTTAGGCATGGCAGGCCACCGATGCGGCCGTGTGTCAGGCAGTTTCTTCCATCTCATCGGATGACTGAAAATCGATCAAACGGCCGCAGGGATCTCTGAGCGCTTTCCCATCTTTGCCGCAGTTCGCACGATCGCCAAAACGTCCCGCCGGAGTTGGTCGTCCTCGATCAGGGCGTAGGCCTGGAGCAGTTCGATCGCGCCGTGTGCGCTCAAGAATCCGAACACCTCAGATTGTGTTCCTCCCGCGTCGTCCTCCTCGAAGAACGCCGAGACAGGCACTTCCAAGAGACGGGAAATCTCTCGGAGCCGGCCAGCACCAACGCGATTCTGCCCCTTCTCGTATTTCTGGACCTGCTGGAAGGTCACACCGACGGCGGTCCCGAGGGCAGTCTGACTAAGGCCACGAGCCTTGCGCAGGGCCGTGATCCGCAACCCAACCAGGCGGTCGACATCGGTAGTTTGCTTGGGCATCATCACTCGTTTCAGTGCTTAATACGGTCTCGGCCGGTTTTGCTGGTCTCCGCAACCGATGCGGCAACTTTAATACGCCGCATTCGGTACGGTCGGAAGTTAAAAGAAAGTGAACCCGTAGTCTCCACGGCCCTCCACCGGAGGGAGAAGGAATTTCCAGAAACCACCAAGGAATCAGGAGCGATCCCCTGGGTCCGAGGAACGCGAAACCAGCTTGACCACAAACCGGGCAAGGATGGCAAGAGTCACCACGAACTTGCCGTCGCAAACCGAGGAAGGCCGGACACCGGCTCCACAACGACGTGAGGGAAACGTTCTTGTATCCAGAAACCTTGTGACAGAAATAGCGCTATTTTAATACGGGATCGTGCGGCTTTTCCCATCATTTTCCAATCGGGATATTGCGGTTTAGAATGCGGCGCGGATCGCCGGCCGCCCCTGCTCCCGGCCTTTTGTACGAAGGTGCTTCATGTTCATTGCCATGAATCGATTCAAGGTTGTTCCGGATGCAACGACAGAATTCGAGCAAGTCTGGCTCGGGCGGGACAGCCAACTCGACGAGATGGAAGGATTCGTCGAGTTTCAGTTGCTTCGGGGCCCGACCTACGAAGATCATGTGCTGTATGCCTCGCACACTGTCTGGGCCTCCAAATCGGCTTTCGAGGCCTGGACCCAGTCGGAGCAATTCCGCAAGGCGCATAGCCGCACACCGACGACGAAACCTCTCTACCTCGGCCATCCGCAGTTTGAGGGATTCGAGCCGATTCAAACCTTGAGCAAGACACAGGAAGTCTCGTCGGCGGAGCTGTATTCCGAAGCGATGGCCTGATCGACCTTGCCATCCGGCGGCATCCTCGCCCCGCACCGTTCGATGGGGATGCCACCACGCTTCGAGGCCGGCGGCCGACCGTCCTCTGCCTCGCTCAGTCTCGAACGGCCATGATGACGTCGCCGCGCCGCACCGCGAGCGCAGCGACCACCCGCCGACCGAACGCCGTGTCTGGGAGGCCGTCTCTGAGCCCGAGATACAGGTCGTTCCACCCAAAGCGGCAGTCGATATCCGGGATCTCCACGAACCGGTCGAGTTCACCCAGCATCACCTCAGCGAAATCCTCGGGACTCATCATCGGTTCGACGGCGTCGAGGAGGCCGTACTCTTCCAGGAAACCGCCGTTCAGGTTGATGAGACCGTCCCGGTGCCGAATCAGCGCGAAGTAAATGCCGAAGCCGATCATGGCTCGGTCGCGCCAGCCGGTTTCGGCGATGTATGTCTTCATCATCACGTCGGTGGTGTAGGTCTCGTGCTCGCCGTCACGCCTGGCGAGATAGCCGCGAAACACGTCGTGCGCGTCCGGGTCGAGGCGCAGCAGGGCCTGCATGGCAGCGGCGAGCGCGCCGTGGCTCTCCTTCGGTCCCCAGATCTGACGATACAAGCCCTTGGCTTCGACGGCGCTCGGATGCACGTCGAGATAGGTCGTCAGGAGTTCCCGTAGCATCGGAGCGACCGCGGTACGGTCGCGTGACACGCGTGCGAAGAAGGCCGATTCCGTCATCGTCCGGCCGCCGACCACGAAGGACAGTTCCAGGACATCGGTCTGCAGCAGGTCGGCCAGTCGCTCGCGGATGTCGTGGGTGAGACGACGCAGGCCCTCGGCGACGGCCGCCTGTGACAACGCCTCGACGATCACCACATGGCGGCGGCTCGACCGGGCCAGGAAGCGCCGGACCGCCGCCTCTTTCGGACCCGACCAGACCGAAGCCCGGAAGCCGTCTTCGTCCTGCGAGATCGACCGGACCGGAAGGTCTCTCGCGCACCAGGCGCGCTGGATGCGAACGGCATCCGGCAAGGCCTGGATCTCCACATGCTCGGCATGCGTCACGTCGGCGATATCGGCCAGGACCTTGGTTCCGTGAAAGCGTTCGAAATGGAAAACGGGCGAGAGCGAGCCGTCCAGGCCGACGCGCTGAAACTCCGCCTGCTTGTCCCAGAAATGGCCGTACTGGACCCAGAACGCCGTCTCGGCCGGCTCCCACACCACGTTTCGGATCGCCAAGGGGGGCTCGGGCGTCATGCGCGCCACGATGGTCCGTGCCAGGCCGAGAGGCGTGGTCGTCCAGAGTTCGAGGGCCTGGCTCACTCGGCGCCTTCCATCCGCGACCGCATCCCGATGCGGCGGTGACGCGGCGGAGCCGTCATGGACCGCCGGCAAAGCGGACGAGGGCGTCACGGCGTAGCGACCGCTCGGGCTGAACCACCACGGTTTCGCCGCATCCGGCAGCGGTTCGCAGCGCACCGTTCCCGTGGAGGGATCCAGTCGGTACAGCCCATACCGCGATCCCGGCGCACCGCATTCGAAGCCGACGAACGCCAGTTGGCCGCCCGGATCCCGAAACACGTCATCCTGGATCGTGAGGGCGGTCGGCTCGCCAGGGTCGGGGACAAATTCACCGCCGCCGGCCAATAGGCCTACGGTTTGGCCGGCCGTCCATTGCAGACCGTTTCCGTCCGCGACGACAGCGAGGTCCGTCGCGCGCCGAACCTGAAGGGAATGGAGGTAGCGCTCCTCGTCGAGGGGCCGCTTGCCGTCGTACAGGACGATCCATCCGGAATCGGCCGGCACGAAGATGTGGCGGGGGCGACCCGTCCCGGCTGGTTGCCGAGCGATCTCCCTGTCGAGCCGCCAGTCGATGAGGCAGATCTCCCCATCGGCGGACAGGCAGACGAGGCGGTCCGGGCCGACGAACGCCGCGTCACGGATCGATCCGTCCGGAAATGGCAGGAACATCCGCCATGTGCCGCCGTCTTCCACCGCCGCGACGGCGTTGTACCGGTGATGTGTTCCTGAAAGCGTCACGCGCGGCATGAAAGCTCCCCCAGCAGACCACGGAACGGCCCCAGGCCTTTCGCCATAACGGCCAGCCAAGCTTTCGGACAGCATGAAGGAGAGATTTGGGCGGCACCGGCGGGTCCGAGGTTTGCGCCCCGGGCAGACATGACGATGGCCGGATGGGACAATGTCCCATTATGGCACAAACCAAGTCTCACCCCGGCACACAGCGTCCCAGATGTTCCAGCAACGTCTTCCCGAAATCTACCAGACCCTGCCCGCCGCGCGCGACACGCGACGCGACGCGTGGGCGGCCGTCCTTCCGCGGCGGTGGCGCGGAGCGATCCGATTCGGGCTGTCCACGGCTCTGGCCGTCTCCGACCTCGTCGCGATCCTCGTCACGGCCTACTTGGTAGAGGCGATCTATTATGAGTTCGCCTTCGACCAGCAGATCGCCACGGGCATGACCGGGAGCTTCCAGCTGGCGGGCCTCGTGGCCGTCTTCGTGCTCCTGACCAACGTCGTGCGGGACGAGTACAGCATCGAGACGCAGCTGACCCGAGGCCTTCACCGCCGCCGGATGGCGAGTCTCTGGCTCGCCGCTTGGGGAATCGTGCTCGTCGTCGGCTTCGCCACCAAGACCACGACCGACTTCTCGCGCGCGGTGGCGATCGGCTTCTTCCTCACGGGCTTGCCGGCCCTGTACCTGTCCCGCCTCGTCATCGTGGGCGTCGTCCGGCGCACGATGACCTCCGGCTCACCGTCGATCAGTCGCATTCACCTCGTCGGCTTCGAGGAGGACATTGCCAGCTTCCACGCCAACAACGACGCGCAGGCCCTGAATCTCCGGGTCATCGGGACCAGCTATCTGCGTCGTGTGGACCCGCGGGAGGACGCGTCGGTGCGGCAGGCACAGATGTCGGAAGACCTCGACCTCGCGGTGTCGGTGGTGCGGTTCCTGCGGCCGGACGACGTCTTCATCCTGGTCCCCTGGACGGATGCGGCGGATATCGAGCGCTGCGTCGACGCGTTCCTGCGCGTCCCGGCCGCCCTCCATCTCCGTCCCGGCTCGGTCATGGACCGATTTCCCGATCTCAAGCTCGCGCGGGTGGGACGGCTGTCGGGCATCAATATCGGCCGCCGGCCGCTCACCTTCAGCGAGATCGCCCTGAAGCGCGGCCTCGATGTCGTCCTGTCCGCCATCGCGCTGGTGCTGCTCGCGCCGCTCCTGGCGTCCATCGCCCTGCTGATCAAGCTCGACAGCCCCGGGCCGGTCTTCTTCCGCCAGCGCCGATACGGCTTCAACCAGCAGGCCTTCGGCGTGTTCAAGTTCCGCAGCATGAAGACCGAGCAGAACGCCGTCTTCCGACAGGCGACCCGCAACGATTCACGGATCACCCGGATCGGCGCCATTCTGCGCCGGACGAATCTCGACGAGCTGCCCCAGCTCATCAATGTCCTGATGGGGGAGATGTCCCTGGTCGGTCCGCGCCCCCATGCCCTTGCTCACGACCGCAGCTTCGAACGGCGGATCGCACTCTATGCCCGCCGCCACAACGTGATGCCCGGCATCACCGGCTGGGCACAGGTGAACGGCCTACGCGGCGAGACCCTGACCGATCTCGACATGGAGCGGCGTGTGAACCACGACCTGCACTACATCGACAATTGGTCGGTCTGGCTCGACATCCAGATCATGATCCAGACCATCGCCTCACGGCGGGCCTATCGCAACGCGCGCTGAACCTCGCGCACCGTGTCGCTCAGGGGTTCGGTTCGTGGCCGAGGCAGGCGCCGCATTCGCCCTCCACTTCGAGAATCCGGCTCGACGGCTTGAACCCGGCTTTCGCCAAGGCCCTGTCGAGCTGGTCGTCCACCTCCGGTGAGGTCGTCTCGTCGATGCTGCCGCATGTCCGGCAGATCAGGAAGACGAGGCCGGCCCCGTCGCCGTGCTGGTGCCCGCAGGAGACGAAGGCGTTGCGGCTGGCGATGCGATGGACGAGACCGTTCTCGGTAAGAAAGTCGAGGGCGCGATAGACCGAGACGGCGGCGACCCGGCGACCTTGACCGCTCAGCCGCTCCGCGATGTCGTAGGCGCCGAGCGGCTTCGCCTCGGACGCCACCGCTTCGAGGACGTCCCGCCGCAGCCGCGTGAACTGCAGGTCACGCTCGGCGCAGAGACGCTCCGCTCGCGCCAGCGCATCCGTGGCATTGCCACAGCAGGCGCCGTGATCGTGGACGGCACTATGGTCGTGCACGCCATCCTCCCCTGATCGCCGGTCGATGTGGTCCGGCACGTTGAACTGATGCGATGTTACAGTGTATCAGTACCAGAGATAGTTCGCCGCTCCCGTTCGGACAATTCCGCCCCTTCCTGGTACCCGAACCGCTGTGACGCGTCCTCCCCAGATCAAACCGCCCCCCCGTCGCTCCCTGTTCCAGGCCGGCGCCGCCTCGCGGCTGATCATCGCCGCGATCCTGTCCGGGTTGGTCTGGGGGGCGATCCTCTGGGCCATGGGATAACGATGACACACGCCCTCATGGGGGACGCCCCCGTTCAGCCCGGCGCCATCGCCTTGCGCGGATTGACGCTCGGCTACGATCGCCATCCCGCCGTGCACCATCTCGACGGTACCATCCCCGCCGGAGCCCTGATGGCCCTGGTCGGCCCCAACGGCGCCGGCAAATCGACTCTGCTCAAGGGGATCATCGGTGAGATCCGCTGCCTTGACGGCCGGATCGACCGACCCGGCGGAACCGATTCCATCGCCTACCTGCCCCAGGCCGGCGAGATCGACCGCAGCTTTCCCCTGAGCGTCCTCGACCTCGTGGCGATGGGACGCTGGCGCCGCCTCGGCTTCTGGCGCAGCGCCCTCCCCGACCGCCGGACGCTGGTCAGCGCCCTCTCCGCCGTAGGCCTCCTCGGCTTCGAGGATCGGCTGATCGGCACCCTGTCCGGGGGGCAGTTCCAGCGCGCCCTGTTCGCGCGGCTGATCGTCCAGGACGCCCGCATCATCCTCCTCGACGAACCGTTCACCGGGATCGACGGACGCACCACCGCCGATCTGATCGGCCTGATCCGCGGATGGCATGCTGAGGGCCGCACCATCGTCGCCGCGCTTCACGACCTGCATCAGGTCAAGGCACATTTTCCGACGACGCTGCTTCTGGCCCGCGAGCCGGTGGCCTGGGGCGACACGCAGACGGTGCTGACCCGGGAGAATCTCGCCCGCGCCCAGGCCCTGTCCGAGGCCTGGGACGAGGACGCCGCCATCTGCGGGCGCGGCGACGGCCATCACCACGCACCGCCCCCTTCCGACGGCGAGCACCGGCACGATCACTGGCATGACCATTCCCATGGCCACGACCATCGTCACGACCACGGACACGCCGCGTGATCGATCTCCTGTTCGGCCCCTTCATCGAGTTCGGATTCATGCGCCGGGCGCTGGCCGGCTGCTTCGCCCTCTCGCTCTCGGCCCCGCCGGTAGGGGTCTTCCTCATGCTGCGGCGCATGAGCCTGATGAGCGACGCCATGAGCCACGCGATCCTGCCCGGCGCCGCCGTGGGCTTCCTCGTCGCCGGTCTGTCCCTGCCGGCCATGACCATCGGGGGGCTCGCCGCCGGCCTGTTCGTGGCGCTGCTCGCCGGCATCGTCACCCGCACGACCTCGATCAAGGAGGATGCGAGCCTCGCCGCCTTCTACCTGATCTCTCTTGCGGCCGGCGTGCTGCTGGTCTCCCTGCGTGGCTCGCAGATCGATCTCCTGCACATCCTGTTCGGGACGGTACTGGCCCTCGACGACCCGGCGCTCATGCTTCTCGGCGGGATCGCCACCGTGACGCTGTTCGCCCTCGCCGCGCTCTACCGCCCCCTCGTCATGGAATGTGTCGACCCGCTGTTCCTGCGCACGGTCAGCCGCGCCGGGGGGCCGGTGCATTACGCTTTCCTCGGGCTCGTGGTGATGAACCTCGTGGGAGGCTTCCAGGCACTCGGGACGCTGCTCGCTGTGGGGCTGATGCTGCTGCCGGCGATCACCGCGCGGTTCTGGGCGGCCGACCTGTCGGGTCTGATCCCCATGGCGATGGTGGTGGCGATGGTGTCGAGCTTTGCCGGACTCACCGCCTCGTATCGCGCCGACCTGCCCACCGGGCCGGCGATCGTGCTGGCGGCGGGAAGCCTCTACCTCCTCTCGCTCCTGTTCGGACCGAGGGGCGGCCTCGTCTGGCGTTTGTTCAAGCCGCGCCACCTCGAAGGCTGAAACTACACGCTGAAGAGGCTCATGAGGCCCGAGACGATGGCGTAGACGAAGCCGGCGTTCAGGAGCACGCCGACGGCACCGACGCCGAGCCCCATGACGACGAGCAGCCCATCCCGCTCGACGAGGCCGAGGCCGACGAGGCAGATCGCCAGACCGAGTGGGATCTGTCCGACCAGGGGCGCTGCGACCACGAGGGCGAGCGACAGGGTGAGGAGGATCAACCCAACCGTCCGCATGCCGAGGCCGGTCTCGAACAGGCTCATGCGCGGACGCGACCAGCGCTCCAGCCGCCGGAGCAGCGGCACCGCGCGCTTGGCGGCACGCTCCACGTCGCTCCGGGCAATGGAGCGACTCAGGAGAACGCGGGGCAGCCAAGGCGCCGTCATTCCCGCCGTGATCTGAACGGCCACGAGCAACAGCAGCAGGCCGCAGACCAGGGGGATCGGCGGCGGCATCGGCAGGCAATTCGGCAGGCCGAGGATGACGATGAGCAGGGCGAAGGCACGGTCCTTCAGCACCGCGACGATGTCGCCGATGGTCAAGCGATCCGTCTCCTGTGCCGCGAGCACCGTGAGAACTTCGGACGTTCGAGCAGCTGGTGACAAGAAAACTCGGCCTTTGGCGACGGTCCTGTCGCGGGCTCTATCCTAGTCCCCGCCCGACGCCAACCGAATCAGC
The DNA here is from genome assembly GCF_008040005.1 of Methylobacterium sp. WL19. Classification (NCBI taxonomy): domain Bacteria; kingdom Pseudomonadati; phylum Pseudomonadota; class Alphaproteobacteria; order Hyphomicrobiales; family Methylobacteriaceae; genus Methylobacterium; species Methylobacterium sp. WL19. Next base: position 2,925 of record NZ_VRVC01000060.1, on the reverse strand, counting down.
TTTCACCACCATGCGGCATCGCGGGGCCTCCCTTCTCGACACGGTCCGAACACACCGGCAGATCGACCACTGACACCGCACAACTTCAGATCAGATAAATACATCCTGAAGTTTTATTAAATAGAACAAAAGCAAAACAGTGCCTGCTCAAGAATCGGCTTGGGCGGTCTATGCGCACCACCCACAGTCCATTGTTCACGAACCAGTACAACTTATAATAGGATGTCGTACACTTGCCCTGCGGTGAGACGGAGCGAGAAGGGACGTGGGAGGATCGGCCAGATCGACGAAACGGTCACTGACTTCGGCTCGGCCGATACTCATGTGCTGTGCCACACTCTGCTGTGGCCTCGTCTCGAACCCGGCTCAATCGGAAGGAGGCTCGATTTCGGCATTGATCTTCGGCAGCCTCGATGCCGGAGCATCTTCCTTCATCACGGCGGGCACGAAGATCACGTTCGACGGGCGCGATCGGGACGGTTTCGCCATCCTCGCAAGCGGGGGAGCGGGAGCAAGGGTCGAGCGTGGTCCCTCGATACGGGGCATCGCCACGAGTCAGACGCGCCTGACGGCGCTCGGAGCAGTGCTCGCCGGATACCAATGGTTCCACGATTGGGGCGTCGTCGCTGCTTTCGCAGGGCCTGAGGGAAGCATCGAGGTGGAGCAGAGTATCCTCGGCACAATGGTGCTGCCCGACCGCTACGGCATCAGACTGCACGGGGAAGTCTGGGCGCGGCCGACAGCGAAATCCCTCCTCACCGCCACCGCGATCCTCGGCTCGACGCGCCAGAGCGCCTGGGGCCGCCTTGCCTGGGGTTACGACGTGCTCGGTGCCTATCTCGGCCCGGAGGCTGCGCTCTACGCGGACGGGACCGGCTATTCCAAGCTCGGGATCGGTGTCCACGCCACCGACTTTCGCATCGGCGACGTGAGCTTCCGCGCCTCGCTCGGCTACCAGACCGAAACCGGTGGCGGGGGAAGCCCCTACGTCACCCTCAGCGTCTGGCAGCCCTGGTGAGATTCAGGACGGGGCGGAACGCATCTCCGCGCCGGCCAGGAAGCGGGCCGCGTCCGTCGTGATCTCCTCCCGTCGCCGCTCGCCCAATCCGTCGAGGGTACGATAGGGCATGGCCATCCTCGGGTTCCCCGCCAGACGATCCGCATTCTCGATGAGGAAGTTCCAGTAAAGGTAGTTGAACGGGCAGGCACTCTCGCCGGACTTGGCAGCGACGTCGTAGGTGCAGCCCCGGCAATAATCCGACATGCGGTTGATGTATGCGCCCGAGGCCGCATACGGTTTCGAGCCCATGACGCCGCCATCCGCCCACAGGACCATGCCGTGGACGTTGGGCAACTCCACCCATTCGTAGGCGTCGGCATAGACGACGAGATACCATTCCTCCACCTGCGCCGGTTCGAGCCCGGCCAGCAGGGCGAAATTGCCCGTCACCATCAGCCGCTGGATGTGATGGGCATAGGCATGGGCCCGCGTATCGGCGACGCATTGCGCGAGGCAGTTCATGCGCGTCTCGCCCGACCAGTAGAACCACGGCAGGTCGCGCTTGGCGGCGAGAGCGTTGGTCTCGGCATAGGCCGGCATCCTGGCCCAGTAGAGTCCCCGGACGTATTCGCGCCATCCGAGGATCTGGCGGATGAAGCCCTCGACGCAGTTGAGCGGCGCCGCCCCTTCGTCATAGGCGCGGGCAGCCGCCCGGCAGACCTCCTCCGCCGTGAGCAGGCCCGCATTGAGCGCCGGTGAGAGAAGAGCATGGTAAAGGAAGGGGGCGCCCGTCTTCATCGCATCCTGGTAATCGCCGAAATGCGGCAGGCACTCGTCCAGGAAATGCTTCAGTGCGGTGAGGGCGTCGGCGCGGGTCACCGGCCAGCGGAATGCATCGAGATCGCCGAAATGGTCGGCGAAACGGTCCGATACCAGAGCGATGACTTCCGACGTGATCGCGTCGGGCACGAAGTCGGGGCGTTCCGGGGAGCGGTGCCCGCGTGGCAGCTTCTTGCGGTTGTCGTGATCGAAGTTCCACTGGCCGCCCACCGGCTCGCCGTCCTTCATCAGCAGGCCGGTACGCTTCCTCATGCCGCGATAGAACGTCTCCATCCGCAAGGCGTGCCGCTCCTCGGCCCAGCGCGCGAAATCCGCGCGCGGGCAGAGGAAGCGGTTGTCGTCGCGTATGTCCACGGGCACCGGCAGGTCATCGCGCCACCCCTGCATCATCTCCCAGACGCGCCACTCGCCGGGCTCGGTGACGACAATCTTGTCGGGCTCGTGCCGCTTGATCGCTCGCCGGAGTTCGCCGGTGAACGAGCCGGTATTGCCCGGCGCGTCGAGGCGCACGTAGTCGACGGTCACGCCTTCGGCCTCCAGATCGGCCGCGAAATGGCGCATGGCGGCGAACAGGTAGGCGATCTTCTGCTTGTGGTGGCGGACATAGATGGCCTCCTCCCGCACCTCGACCATGAGCACGACGTCGGATTGCGGGTCGAGATCGGTGAGGGAGGAGACGCGTCGGTGAAGCTGGTCGCCGAGGACGAAGCGGAGGGTGCGCAGCGACGTCACCCCTTCGTCCGCAGCGTCGAGCGGCCGCCATCCGCGCCGATGACCTGCCCGGTGATCCAGCCGGCTTCCGCCGAGACGAGGAAGGCGGCCAGCGCGCCGATATCCTCGGGTGTGCCGAGGCGCTGGAGTGCGTGCATGGACGCGATTCCCGACGCCAGCGTCTCGTTGCTGGTGATGGCAGCGGCGAGCGGCGTGCGCGTCAGCGAGGGCGCGACCACGTTGATCCGGATATGAGGGCTGAGCTCGGCGGCGAGGGACAGTGCGAGTCCTTCCACGGCACCCTTTGCCATGGCGACGGAGGCGTGGGCCGCAAATCCCTGCGCCACCGCCACGGTGGAGAACAGGACGACGCC
>NZ_VRVC01000005.1:0-73821 GCF_008040005.1 Methylobacterium sp. WL19 | reverse complement strand
GGGTTCCATTTCGGCGCGGCCACACCCGATCCGGGCTCGGTCTTCGCCGACATCCTCGCCGACCCGGCCCTCCTCACACGCCCGGTCCTGCGGCGCGAGCAGGGCCTGATGCTGCAGCGGGGCAATCCTTTCGCCGTCTCCGCCATCACGGACCTGACCACGGGCGGCATCCGCTTCGTCAACCGGCAGCTCGGTGCGGGGACGCGGATCTGGTTCGACCGGCTCTGCGCCGAGGCCGGCATCGGCGGGGGCGACATTCGCGGCTACGAGACGGAGGAGTTCACGCATCAGGCCGTCGCGGCCCTGATCGCGTCAGGCGCGGCCGATGTGGGAATGGGCACCCGCGCCATCGCGGAGCGGTTCGCGCTCGATTACCTGCCGCTGGGGGAAGAAACCTACTTCCTGGCCGTCCGGGCGTTCGTCGGCGGCGAGCGCCTGGACGCGATCGCGGCCACCATTCGGCGGCGGGCGGAGGCCACGCCGGGCTATGCCTGAGCCGGTAGCCACGGGATTGCACGGGCGAGAGCATCGATTGCCCTCGCCCGTAGTTGGGAATCAGTGAGCCAGGATCTTCGACAGGAAGGTCTGCGCGCGCTCGGAACGCGGCTTGTCGAAGAAGTCGTCCTTGGTGGCGTCCTCGACGATCTCGCCGCGATCCATGAACACCACGCGGTTGGCCACCTTGCGGGCAAAGCCCATCTCGTGGGTGACGACCATCATCGTCATGCCTTCGCGGGCGAGCTCGATCATCACGTCGAGGACCTCGCCGACCATCTCCGGGTCGAGGGCCGAGGTCGGCTCGTCGAACAGCATGACGATGGGGTTCATCGACAGGGCGCGGGCGATGGCGACGCGCTGCTGCTGACCGCCGGAAAGCTGGCCCGGATATTTGTGCGAATGCGCCGAGAGGCCGACCCGCCCGAGAAGCTTCAGGCCGCGGTCATGGGCATCGTCCTTGGCCCGTCCCAGCACCTTGCACTGGCCGAGCATCAGGTTGTCGATGATCGACAGGTGGGGGAACAGCTCGAAATGCTGGAACACCATGCCGACACGGGCGCGCAGCTTGGGCAGGTTGGTTCCCTTGGCCTGGACGCCGATGCCGTCGACGGTGATCGACCCCTTCTGGATCGGCTCCAGGGCGTTGACCGTCTTGATGAGGGTGGACTTGCCCGACCCGGAAGGGCCGCACACGACCACCACCTCGCCCTTGGTGACCTGCGTCGTACAGCCGTTGAGAACCTGGACCGGGCCATACCACTTGCTGATGTTGTCGATGGCGATCATCGGCTTCGTCGAAGCCTGGGGATCGATGGCGGACATGACGGATCCTCGAGAGCTTAGCGGATGATGGCGACGCGGCGCTGAAGACGCCGGACGAGGGTCGAGGCGGTGATGCAGATCACCAGGTAGACGGCCGCGGCGAACAGATACATCTCCACGAGACGACCATCGCGCTGGGCCACCTTCGAGGCGGCGCCGAGGAAGTCGGTGAGGGAGATGACGTAGACCAGGGACGTGTCCTGGAAGAGCACGATGGTCTGGGTCAGCAACAGCGGCAGCATGTTGCGGAAGGCCTGCGGCAGGATTACTGTCCGCATGGTCTGGCCGTAGGTCAGGCCGATGGCCTGCGCCGCCGCCGTCTGCCCCTTCGGGATTGCCTGGATGCCCGCGCGCATGATCTCGGAGAAGAACGCCGCCTCGAACAGGGTGAAGGTGACGAGGGCCGAGGTGAAGGCGCCCACCGAGATCGGCCGCGACGCGCCCGTCATCCATTGGCCGATATAGGGAACGAGGAAGTAGAACCAGAAGATCACCAGCACGAGCGGCAGCGACCTCATGAAGTTCACGTAGATCTTGGCCGGGAGCGCCAGGGCGGTGATCCCGGAGAGACGCATCATCGCGATGATGGTGCCGAGGATGATGCCGCCCGAGGCGGCGAGCGCGGTGAGCGTCAGCGTGAACACCATTCCCGTCCCGAACAGGTACGGCAAGGATGAGAGGACGACTCCGAAGTCGAAATCCGTGAACATCGGTCCTCTAGTCCCGTCTGACGGTCGCGAAGGATGGGGAGAGGGAACGCGCCGTCATCAGCGCGATCCCGGGACGGCGATGCGGGTCTCGAGCTTGCTCGACACCGTCACGACGATCAGGCTGATGCCGAGATAGATGACCGTCGCCGCCGTGAAGGATTCGAAGACCTGCGAGGAGAATTCCTGCATCGAGCGTGCCCGCGCGGTGAGTTCGAGCAGGCCGATGGTAAGCGCCACCGAAGTGTTCTTGAGGTTGTTCAGGAACTCGGAGGTCAGCGGCGGCAGGATCACCCGGTAGGCGTTGGGCAGCAGCACGTAGCGATAGGTCTGCCACGTGGTGAGGCCCAGAGCCGTGCCGGCCATGCGCTGGCCGCGCGGCAAGGTCTCGATGCCGGTGCGGACCTGCTCGGCGACGCGGGAGGCCGTGAAGAAGCCGAGGCAGAGGACCGCCGTGTAGAACGACGAGTTCGGCAGCTGCTTCAGCCAGGTCCCCCAGGAGCCGGGCAGGATCTCCGGCACCACGTAGAACCAGAGGAACATCTGCACGAGGAGCGGGATGTTGCGGAACAGCTCCACATAGGTGGTGCCGACCCGTTGGGCCCCCCGGCTCGGAAGGGTGCGCAGCACCCCGATGAGCGAGCCGAGGGAGAAGGCGATGATCCAGGAACAGAGCGCCGTGGCGATCGTCCAGGAGAGGCCGGAGAGAAGCATGTCGGCATAGGTGCCGGTGCCTTCCGGCGACGGTTCGAAGAAGATCCGCCAGTTCCAGTTATAGTTCATCGCCTGTCGTCTGCTCCGATGCGGCGGCTTAGTAGGCGGCCGGGTCGGCGCTGTCGCTCGGCGACTCGAAGGCCTTCTTCATGGGATCGCTCATGGGAAGGCTGAGGTTGATGCCGCGCGGCGGGATCGGCTTGGTGAACCAGGTCTCGTACAGGGCCTTGCCCTCGGGGCTCTTGTAGAGCTTGGCCGTCGCCTCATCGACCACGGCCTTGAACGGCGCGTCGTCCTTGCGGAGCATGATGCCGTAGGGCTCGGGCTTCGACAGGGCCTCGCTGGAGATCGCATAGGCACCGGGCTCCTTGGAGCTGGCGGCCAGGGAGGCGAGGAGCACGTCGTCCATCACGAAGGCGGCGGCGCGGCCGGTCTCGACCATGAGGAAGGCTTCGGCGTGATCCTTGGCGGGCAGGATCGTCAGGCCGAGGCTGCGGGCGGTGTTGGCCTCGTTGATCTGGCGGATGTTGGTGGTGCCCGAGGTGGACACGACGGTCTTGCCCTTGAGATCCTCGATCGTGTCGAGCTTGGCCGACTTCTTCGCCACGTAGCGGGTGGCGGTGAGGAAGTGGGTGTTGGTGAAGGCGACCTGCTTCTGGCGGTCGACGTTGTTGGTGGTCGAGCCGCATTCGAGATCGACGGTGCCGTTGGCGATCAGCGGGATGCGGGTGGCGGAGGTGACGGGATTGAGCTTCACCTCGAGCTTCGTCAGCTTCAGGTTGGTCTTCACCGCCTCAGCGATCTTCTTACAGATCTCGAAGGCGTAGCCGACCGGCTTCTGGTCGCCGTCGAGGTAGGAGAACGGGACCGAGGCGTCGCGATAGCCGATGGTGATTTCGCCGGTCTCTTTGATCTTCTTGAGGGTGCCGGTCAGTTCCTGGGCGCCGGCACCGGATGCGCCGAGCGTAATGCCCATTGCCGATGCGAGGACGACCGCCGCCGACAGAGCGGCGGACCTGTGATGACCAAAATGCATGTGAAGGCTGGCTCCCGGAGGGGTTCTCGCCGATCGGACGACCGGCACGTGAGGCTCAACGTAGCAGCGGTCTCGCCCATCGCAATCGGTGAATGAGGCCTCACCGGAGATGTCAACCGCTCGACGAGGTTATAGCAATCGGCGTGCCGCGCGCGCGGCCAACAAACATTTAGGCGAAACAATGCCCCGCATTTGAAATCGTAACGGGTCGGAGAAGATGAGGGGGCACGGACCGAAACAGCACATGAAAAAGGCCCGGCTTTGCAGCCGGGCCTTTTTCAGAACATCTTGAATGATCTTGCGGGATCGGAGCATGGCTCCGATCCCGCCGGCCATCGATGCTTAGAAGTCGCGCTGGACGCGCATACGCACCTGGTAGGTGTCGTCGGCGGTCACGGTACGAACGGCGCCGGAGGCGATGTTCGCGGCGTTGACGGTGCCGCTCGACTGGGTGCGGTCCACGACGCGGCCGTTCTGGACGCCGACCTTGGTGTAGAAGCCCTCGACACCGATATCGAGGTCTTTCACCGGCGACCAGATCAGGCTCGCGCCGGCGACGATCTGGTAGGTGTCACGCAGAACCGGGCTGACGTCGAAAGAGGTCTGGCCGGGAACGCCGGTGAACTGACCAGTCGCACCGGTGGTCTGGAACGCCGCCGCATTGGCGGCGCGAGCGCCACGGGCGAAGGAGAGTTCGCCGTAGCTGCCGAACACGGCCGAACGCCACTCAGGCGACCAGTAGTGCAGGAACGAACCGACCACGGTGAAGCTGGTGGAGGTTTCGATCTTGCCGGTCAGAGGGTTCAGAGTGGCGTCGGACATGAAGGGATCGAAGGCAGCGCCGTTGATGGTGCTGGCAATCGAGGTGTAGCTGCCGTTGTAGGACGAGTAGCCCGTGTAGAGGGTCGCGCCCTCACCGTAGGCTCCCTGCAGGTACAGCGTATCGCCAGGAGCGATGAACGGGGTGTTGATCTTCACGCCACCCTGGACAGCCCAGCCGTACTCGCTGGCGGGAGCCCCAGTCACAGCAGCCCCACCAAGACCGGGAACCGAAGCTATACCGAAGGTCGATCCAACGGGATTCTGGACGTTGATTTCCTTGACTGCAGCCGAGATCTGAGCCGAACCCCAGGCAGCATCGTAGCGCAGCACGCCAACGAAGTCGGGCATGCGGTTACGCTGCGAAACGTCGTAGTTCGAGAACGTATTCGTCGCGCCGACTCCGATGAGGACCGGGGACGGAGCGCCAGTGACGCCAGCCGCACCGAAGGTCTGCGAGTAAACCGTGTTGCGACGGAAGGTCGGGTCTTCGAGCGAGACCGTGGCCGAGAAGCCTTCACCGAACTTGGCCGAGTAGGCCAGCAGGTTGGTCGACTGGACGTCCGAGTTCAGGGTCGCGCCGGCGAACTCGAAGTCGTGGGCGTAGAAGTCGAAGAACGAGGAGGCGCGACCGGCGGTGAGGCCGGCGAACTGGATGAACGCCTTGTCGGTGTTCACGAACTGCTGGTCGCGACCGACCTGGTCCTGGCCGGTTGCACCGAAGGCGGAGCCGATGCGCTCCTGGGTGCCGGAGCGGAGGCCGCCGGTGGCGCCGGTGCGCGAGGCGAACTGGATACGGGTGAAGGCGCGCAGGGTGCCGTAGGCCGTCTGGGTGCGGGCATCGACGTTGATGCGGGCGAGACCGATATAGCCGGTCGTGTCGCCGTTGCCTGAGCCGGAGCGGCTGTCCGTCGGCTGGTAGCCGATGTCGAGGCGGGCGCGGCCCGAGAGACGGATGCAGGTATCCGTTCCGGGGATGTAGAAGAAGCCGGCGCCGTAGGCGGAGCAGACGCGGACGTATTCGATCGGCACGGCCTTCTTCACGGGAAGGTCGGCGGCATGCGCTCCAGCGACCGACGCAAAGGCTGCGGCAGTACCGAGGAGTGAGCTCTTCAAGAGCTTCATTGATATCTCCAAAAGCTTCGAGACCCGAGGGACAGGCAACTTCAACCCGGCATGGACCGGCGTTCGTTTGCCTTTATTTGTTAGCCGGCAGGACTTGAGTGCCCCGTTCCGGCCGTGCCCCGGGGTTTCCCCAGTGCGTATTCACTCTGTGCGAGCGGGTTCCTGCGAGCAACTCGGAATCGCGAATGCCACATCGGTTCTGAACTGCTGTGGCGGCGCTGCAACGTTCGTCAGGCGGCAAACCATGTCATCGCCGGGACCGATTGATGTGCAGAGCGGGGGCTGGGAGAAGAAAACCAATGCATCCTGCGGCGCTATTGAGATCAGTTGTTCCCGCCAGCGCACCCTTTGCTTAGTTTTTGTGCTTCGCACCGTCACCGGACCGTCATGAATCGGACATTGGCCCGGTCCGGCGCCGGCCCACGCACCGGCGCCGGAGGGATGGATCATTTTCTCGGCGATGGCCGTCAGGCCCCCGGATTGTTGCGCCTCACACGAGACGGACGGGTCATCGCCTCGAGTTCGAGCAGGTGATCGAGCTGGGTCTCCGTCAGAAGCCCTTCCTCCAGCACGATGTCGGCCACCGGGCGATTCTCCGCCAGGGCGCGCTGGGCCACCCTCGAACACGCCTCGTATCCCAGAGCCGGCACCAGGGCGGTCACGAGACCGATGGAACCATGGACGAGGGAGCGGCAGCGTTCGCGATCGGCCTCGATCCCTTCGATGCAGCGTTTCGTGAGGGTATCCACCGCCGCGGTGAGCATGCGCAGGGAACTGAGAACGCAGTATCCGATGGTCGGCTCGAAGGCATTGAGCTGGAGTTGCCCTCCCTCGGCGCAGAGGGTCACGGTGAGGTCGTGGCCGATCACCAGGAAAGCGACCTGGTTGACCACTTCCGGGATCACCGGGTTGACCTTGCCCGGCATGATCGAGGAACCGGCCTGGACGGCCGGGAGCCGGATCTCGCCGAAGCCGGTGCGCGGCCCGCTCGAGAGCAGGCGCAAATCGTTGCAGATCTTGGAGAGCTTCACCGCCACGCGCTTCAGCACGCCCGAGAACAGCACGAACGCGCCGAGATCGGACGTCGCCTCGATGAGGTTCGAGGCGAGCACCATCGGATGCCCGGAGATGCGCGACAGCTCCTCCACCGCCAGGGATGCATAGCGCGGGTCCGCGTTGATGCCGGTGCCGATGGCGGTGGCACCGAGATTGACCTCGCGGAACAGCCCGACGATCTCGTTCAGCCGGGCCACATCCTCCTTCATGGTGGCGTGGAACCCGTCGAATTCCTGGCCGAGGGTCATCGGCACCGCATCCATCAGCTGAGTGCGGCCCATCTTGAGGACATCGGCGAATTCCACGGCCTTGCCCTTGAAGGCGTAGGCGAGGTCGTCGAGGGCCTTGATGAGGGGCTGGGTCGCGAACATCACGGCCAGGCGCAGGGCGGTCGGATAGGCGTCGTTGGTGGATTGCGCCATGTTGACGTCGTCGTTGGGGTGGAGCGCCGCGTAATGCCCCAGCGGGTGCCCCATCAGTTCCAGGGCGACGTTGGCGATGACCTCGTTGGCGTTCATGTTGGTCGACGTGCCGGCCCCGCCCTGGATCGCGTCCACCACGAACGATTCGGCAAAGCGGGGCTCGGTGGCGACGAGGGTGCAGGCGCGGTCGATGGCATCGGCCTTGTCGGCGGAAAGGTAGCCCAGCCGCCGGTTGGCGCGGGCGGCCGCCTGCTTCACCAGGGCGAGGCTTTTGACGAATTCGGGAAAGTGCCCCACCGGCACGCCGGTGATGGGGAAATTGGCGACCGCACGCTTGGTGTGGATCCCCCAATAGGCGCCGGCGGGCACTTCACCATAGCCGAGGAGATCGTGCTCGGTCCGCGTCCGCGCGCCCTCCATCTCGACGGTCCGCACGGTGGCGACGGCGATGTTCTCGGCCGGCGCATCGGTGGGCTTCTGCGTGTCCGTCGCCATCGGTCGTCTCCCTCGCGCCACGCTCGCGGCGGTACCGCCGAAGCCACATGCGGCGGCGGAGCCGTCAAGCGCCGTGGGCCGGCAATCCTGACATCGGCTCAGTCCTGAAGCCCGATGACCTGGAAATTCGTTCTCAGCTCATCGGACATGGGGACGTTCAGGCGCTCGCCGTTCGGCAGCCGTTTGAGGAACCAGCGCTCGTAGATCCAGCGCAGCTCGCGCGACTCGGCGAGACGTTCGAAGGCGGCGTTCACGACGCCGGCGAATTGCAGGTCGTCCTTGCGGAACATCAGGCCGTAGGGCTCGAAGGACAGCTTGTCCGCCAGCACGGTGTAGGACGCCCCGTCCGGGCCGGCCGCGGTGATGAGGCCATAGAGCAGGACATCGTCGAGCCCCAGCGCGTCGGCCCGGCCGTCCCTGACCATGGCGAAGGATTCGGCGTGGTCGCGGCCCGTGACGACGGTGGCCGACAGGTTGAGTCGCGCTATCAAAGCTCGCAGGGCCGCCTCGTTGGTGGTGCCGGCGGTGACCGCGACGGTCTTGCCGGAGAGGTCGCGATAGGAGCCGATGGGCGCGCCGCGCTTCACCAGGAGCTTGGTGGCGCTGAAATAGGTGATGGGCGAGAACGCCACGAGCTTGCGGCGCTCCGCATTCGCCGTGGTCGACCCGCATTCGAGGTCGATCTTGCCCGAGGTGACCGCCGCGATCCGGGTCTCCGGGGTGACGGGCTCGTAGCGCACGGTGAGATCGGTGCGGCCGATCTCCTTGCCGATGGCATCGACCACCTCCAGGCAGAGATCGATCGCGTATCCCACCGGATGCCCGGCCGCGTCCTTGAACGAGAAGGGCAGCGAGTTTTCGCGATAGCCGAGGGTGACGGCCCGCGATTCGCCGATCTTCTTCAGCGTGCCGGTGAGAACATCGATGGCGGAAGCGGGCGCGGCGCTCAAGGCGAGCACCAGGGCCCCGGCGGCCACTGCCCTCATGCCTTTCGCGTGCATTGTCCGTGTCCCGTCATGCCATAGGGGTTGCGATCGGCGGCGAGCGATGCCGCCGGCGGTTCAGGCCGGCTCGGCCAAGGGCGACACGTCCCGGTCGAGGCTCTGGTCGGTCAGTTCCAGCTGCCCCTCCCATTTCGCCACGGCGACGGTTGCGACGCTGTTGCCCAGGACGTTGGTGGCCGAGCGGCCCATGTCGAGGAACTGGTCGATGCCGATGATGAGGAGGAGGCCGGCCTCCGGGATGTGGAAGGTCGAGAGCGTGGCGGAGATCACCACCAGCGAGGCGCGGGGCACGCCGGCCATGCCCTTCGACGTCACCATCAGCAGCAACAGCATGGTCATCTGCTGCCCGAGGGTCAGCGGGATGTTGTAGGCCTGCGCGATGAACATCACCGCGAAGGTGCAGTACATCATCGAGCCGTCGAGATTGAACGAATACCCCATCGGCAGGACGAACGAGGTGATCTTGTTGGGCACGCCGAAGCGCTCGAGGTTCTGCAGGGTCTTCGGATAGGCCGCCTCGCTCGATGCGGTGGAAAAGGCGAGAAGGAACGGCTCCTTGATCAGGTTGAGGAGCCGCCGCATCTGCTTTCCGACCAGCAGGAAGCCGGCGAAGGCCAGCAGGCACCACAGCATGGCGAGGCTGAAGTAGAACTCCACCATGAACTTGCCGTAGGTCACGAGGACGCCGATGCCCTGCGTGGTGATCGTCGCCGCGATGGCCGCGAACACCGCGACGGGGGCGAAACCCATGACGTAGCCGGTGATCTTCAGCATCACGTCGGCGAGGCCCTCGATGCCCTCGGCCAGGAGCTTGCCCTTCTCCCCCAAAGCCGCGAGGGCCACGCCGAAGAAGATCGAGAACACGACGATCTGCAGGATTTCGTTGTTGGCCATCGCCTCCACGGGGCTCTTCGGCACCAGATGGGTGACGAATTCCTTGAGCGAGAGCGACGCGGCCTTGAGGTTGGTGGTGGCGCCGGCATCCGGCAGCGGGAGGTTCAGGGCGTCGCCGGGCCGCAGGATGTTGACCATCACCAGGCCGAGCAGCAGCGAGCACAGAGACGCGCCGACGAACCACAGCATCGCCTTGCCGCCGACGCGGCCGACGGAGGCGGTGTCGCCCATATGCGCGATGCCGACGACGAGGGTCGAGAAGACCAGCGGCGCGATGATCATCTTGATCAGGCGCAGGAACACGTCACTGACGAGGGCGATGTAGCCGGAGATTTCCTTGGACGTCTGAGGGTCCGGCCATGTGATGTTACAGAGATACCCGACCGCGATGCCCAGAAGCATACCGATGAAGATGTAAGTCGTCAGCCTGGACTGCATCGCACTTCCTCACCGGCAGAAACGTTGTCTAGGTCTTGCATGACACATGCCACACTCGACATGCTTCATGCCTTGCACCGTCGCATCGCGAAGTCGTGACGCCCGGTGATCCGATCGACCGGCCCATCACCTCAAATACGGGGTGAGCGCGAACTTTCGGCGGTGCTTCGACCTCGAAGATCAAGTCCTTCGTGATGTCGATCCGAGAGGAGGTTATTCCCTTTTCTTAGCCGCGCAAGCACCCTTCGACGGGACGGGCCGCAAATCGGCGGGCGCCCCCATGCGGAGCCAAGGCTCCGTCGGATCGATACGGCGGGTCAATGCGGGCGCAGGCCCGACGCGACCCTCGCCGCCCGGCGGATGGCTTCCGGCTGCGGCTCGCCGGCCGGGACGACCCAGCTGCCGCCGACGCAGAGAACCTGCGCGATCTTCAGCCAATCCGGTGCGGTCGCCTCGGTGATCCCGCCGGTGGGGCAGAAGCGGACCTGCCCGAACGGGCCGGTGAGGGCCTTCAGGGCCTTGACGCCGCCGGCCGCTTCGGCGGGAAAGAACTTGAACCGGTCGAGCCCGTGGTCGAGGCCGCGCATGATGTCGGCGGCATTGGCGACCCCCGGCAGGAACGGGATGCCGCGAGCGATGGCGGCCTTCGTCAGCGGGTCGGTGAGACCGGGGCTGACGATGAACTGCGCGCCCGCCTCCATCGCCGCGTCGAGATCCCGCTCGTTGAGCACGGTGCCCGCGCCGACGACGGCCCCCTCCACTTGCGCCATGATGCGGATCACCTCCAGGGCGGCGGGGGTCCGCAGGGTGACCTCCAGGGCCGTCAGGCCGCCATCCACCAGCGCCCTGGCGATCGGCTCGGCATGGGCGGCGTCCTCGATCACGAGGACGGGGATCACGGGAACGGAGCGCATCAGCGCGTCGATGGTGGTCATGAAATCGTCCTCTGGGTCGTGAAAGGGAGACGGTGTCCGTTCGATTGTCCCGGATCGAGGTGTCTCGACAGGCCCCCTCTCCTTCCAGGAGAGGGAACCCGCGCCCTGCTTCCCGTCTCGGAGACACGCGCGAACCGAGGGGCCGGAAGACAGCCCTGCAATAAGACCGTCCTACAATCCGGCGGCGCTGAGCATCGCGGACGCGCCCTGCTCGGCCCCGTCGGCCCCGTGGCGCATGAAGGCGAAGAGCTCGCGGCCGGTCCCGAAAGCCGGCGGCGGCGGGGTGGCGCCCTCCCGCGCCTCCCATTCCTCCGGGTCGACGAGGGCCTGGAGCGTTCCGTCCTCGGCGCTGAGGCGGACGATGTCCCCGTCGCGCAGCTTGCCCAGCGGACCGCCGCCGAGGGCCTCGGGGCTCAGATGGATCGCCGCCGGTACCTTTCCGGAAGCGCCGGACATGCGCCCGTCGGTGACGAGGGCGACGCGGAAGCCGCGATCCTGCAGAACGCCGAGCTGAGGCGTCAGTTTGTGCAGTTCGGGCATTCCGTTGGCTTTCGGCCCCTGGAAACGCACGACGACGACCACGTCCCGCTCCAGTTCGCCCGCCTTGAAGGCAGCCATGACATCGTCCTGATCGTCGAACACCCTCGCCGGTGCCTCCACCGTCCAGCGCGAGGGATCGACGGCGCTGGTCTTGAAGGTGGCCCGGCCGAGATTGCCTTTCACCAGCCGCATCCCGCCATCCGGCTGGAAGGCGTTGGCGGGGCCGCGCAGGATGCTCTCGTCGTGCGAGGCCGCGGGCGCGTCCTCGAACACCAGTGCGTCCTCGATGAGCTTCGGGTCGCGGGCATGGTCGCGCAGGCGCCCGCCGGCCACGGTGAGGATGTCGTCGTGCAGCAGGCCCGCATCGATCAGGCTGGCGATGACGTAGGACATGCCGCCGGCGGCGTGGAAGTGGTTCACGTCCCCGGAGCCGTTGGGATAGACCTTGGCCACCTGCGGGATGACCGCCGAGAGCCGGTCGAAATCCTCCCAGTCGACGATGATCCCGGCGGCCCTGGCGATGGCCGGCAGGTGGATGGCATGGTTGGTGGAGCCGCCGGTGGCCAAGAGGCCGATGATCGCGTTGACGATGGCCTTCTCGTCGACGCAGCGCCCGAGGGGCCGGTAATCGTTGCCGGCGGCACCGATCTCCGTGAGCCGGTGGACGGCCGCGCGGGTCACCGCCTGGCGCAGCTTCGTGCCGGGATTGATGAAGGACGCGCCGGGCATGTGCAGGCCCATCACGTCCATCATCATCTGGTTGGAATTGGCGGTGCCGTAGAAGGTGCAGGTTCCCGCCCCGTGATAGGACGCGGATTCCGATTCCAGCAGCTCGTCGCGGCCGACCTTGCCCTCGGCATAGAGCTGGCGGATGCGCTGCTTCTCCTTGTTGGCGAGGCCCGAGGGCA
Organism: Methylobacterium sp. WL19; assembly: GCF_008040005.1. Taxonomy (NCBI): domain Bacteria; kingdom Pseudomonadati; phylum Pseudomonadota; class Alphaproteobacteria; order Hyphomicrobiales; family Methylobacteriaceae; genus Methylobacterium; species Methylobacterium sp. WL19. The sequence continues at coordinate 61,408 of NZ_VRVC01000005.1, read as the reverse complement.
TCGGCCCGGCAGGGATCAGGATCTGCGGCAGGTGCCCGAAGCGCAGCGCCCCGATGAGCAGGCCCGGCACGATCTTGTCGCAGATGCCGAGGAGGGCCGCCCCGTCGAACATGCCGTGGCTGAGCCCCACCGCCGTGGAGAGCGCGATGGTGTCGCGCGAGAACAGCGACAGTTCCATGCCGCGCTGGCCTTGGGTGACGCCGTCGCACATGGCCGGCACGCCGCCCGCCACCTGGGCCGTGGCACCGACCTCGCGGGCGAACAGCTTCATCTGCTCCGGGTAGCGGCCATAGGGCTGATGCGCCGACAGCATGTCGTTATAGGCGGTGACGATGCCGATATTCATGCCCCGGCCGGCCTTGATCGCCGGCTTGTCCTCCCCGGAGGCCGCGAAGCCATGGGCGAGGTTGCCGCAATTGAGCATCGGCCGGTGCACGCCGCCGTCGCGTTCGCGGGCGATCAGGTCGAGATAGGCGCGCCGGCTCGCCTTGGAGCGCGTCACCACGCGCTCGGTGACGGCTGCGACTTCCGGGTGAAGCTCGGTCATGGCAGATCCTTCCCTCGCTGATGCGAAGCCACCTGCTGTCAGGAACGTAGAGGGCTCGTCTCGCAGGCGATAGATCGGTCGCCGCGCGGTACGATCAATGACCGGATCGGCTCAGCACGTTTCAGGCCATCGCGGTTCGGTGCGGGCGATGGTGCGGACGGCGGGACTCGAACCCGCACAGCCTTTCAGCCGCAAGATTTTAAGTCTCGTGCGTCTACCGGTTTCGCCACGTCCGCATTGCGGGATCAGCGGTAACGAGGCGAGGCTCCGAGATCAAGGCGCCCAGCCATAGAGCCAGTCGTAGCGGCGGCCCATCCCGGCGGGGCCGAGGCGGCGCATGACGAGGTTGCGGGCAAAACCGACGAGCCCGCCCGCATGGTAGGTCCGGCCGTTGCCGCGCGCGGCCGATTGCACGCGCCGGGTGCGGGGCGCGCGCAGGCCGGCATAGGCCGCCAGCGACGCCGCCACGTCGTCGGCCCGCAGGGTCAGGGCGAAGACGGCCGCGTCCTCGATCGCCAGCGCCGCCCCCTGCGCCAGGAACGGCAGGACCGGATGGGCCGCGTCGCCGATCAGAGCCACCCGGCCCCGCGCCATGGGCCGCGCGGTCGGCCGGTCGACGAGGGACCAGACCAGCCAGGAATCCGGCGCGGTCAGGAGCTCGGCGAGAACCGGGGTCGCGTCCGGAAACTGCGCGCGCAGGACGGCGGGCTCGCCGAGCTGACCCCAATCCTCGCTGCCGAGGCGCTCGGGCACCACGGCCACGATGTTGATGCTCCGCCCGCCCTGGATCGGGTAATGCACCACGTGCCGGCGACGCCCGAGCCACAGTCCGGTCTCGTCGCCCTGCAATTCCGGAGGCGCGGCATCGCGCGGGATCGTGGCGCGCCAGGCGGCCTCGCCGCAGGACCGCAACCGCCGGCCGTCGAAATGGCCGCGCAGGGTCGAGCGCACGCCATCGGCCCCCACCACGAGGTCGACGGCCAGCGTCTCGGATCGCGAGCCCTGGCCGCTTTCGAGGGTCAGTTCGACGGAGGTGTCCGATTCGGCGAGCCCCCTGACGTCCCGCCCCATCATCAGGCGGATTCCCGGCCGGCTGCGCACGGCATCGAGCAGGAGCGTCTGCAGGTCGGCCCGGTGGATGACGTAATAGGGCGCGCCGTGGCGGCCGCGCAGTTCGGCCCCGAGTTCGACGCCGCCGATCTCGCGCCCCGACCCGAGGGCACGCACCACCACCCGTGGCGGCTCGCTCGCCGCCCGGCGCAGGGCGGCGCCGAGTCCGAGGGAGATCAGCACGCGGCTGGCATTCGGGGAGAGCTGCAGGCCGGCGCCGACCTCGCTGAACCCGGTCCGGCGCTCGACGAGCGTCACCTCATGCCCGGCGGCATCGAGGGCAAGGGCGGCCGTCAGGCCCCCTATGCCCGCGCCGACGATGGCGACGGCGAGGCTGGGGGCGGCGTGAGGGGCTCGGGACCCATGGGAACCGTCGGACACCTGCGGATCTCGCCCTCGCGAATCGTGTGCGATCAGGCGGCCTTCGCGCCGTTGTCGTCCCAGACGGCGGCGGCCGGATCGGCCGTGCCGGCCTTCAGGCCGGGGCGATAGCGGTAGAGTGTCGAGCAATACTGGCAGATGATCTCGTCATCGGTCCCCATGTCGAGGAAGACATGCGGATGATCGAAGGGCGGCTTGGCGCCGATGCACATGAACTCCTTGGAGCCCACTTCGATCAGGGCAACTCCGAGGTCGTTATGGAAATGCGGCACCGCCTTGTCAGCCATCGCCCGATCCTGCCTCCGTCCCGCCGGGGCCGAGCCCCGCCCGGGCACCATTGCTCCGTCCGGGCCATTCTCTACCCGCTCGTCGCCCTCAAGCCTAGCGCCGAGGATTCCCCAAGCCCAGCAAAAAGCCCGCCTCGTCGAGGCTTGGCCTCCCGCGCATGCCGCCTTAGAGAGGGATGTCTCTCAGCCGCTCTTACGAAACCACGTTCCCCATGACCCAGAACGAACAGGCCGTCGTCGAAGGCGGTCGCCGCGCGCCTCGGCCGCCGATTCACGGTCCCGAAGGGTTCGAGGGCATGCGCAAGGCCGGCCGCCTCACGGCGGAGGCCCTCGACGTGCTGATGGAGGCCACCGCCCCCGGCGTGACCACGGAGGCGCTGGACCGCCTCGCCTACGAATTCGCCATGGACAACGGCGCCTACCCGGCCTCGCTGCTCTATCGCGGCTACCCGAAGTCGATCTGCACCTCGATCAACCACGTGGTCTGCCACGGCATCCCCAACGACAAGCCCCTGCGCGACGGCGACATCGTCAATCTCGACATCTGCCTCATCGTCGACGGCTGGCACGGCGACAGCAGCCGCATGGCCTATGTCGGCGAAGTGCCGCGCAAGGCGGCACGCCTGTGCGAGATCACCCACGAATGCCTCATGCGGGGCATCGCCGCGATCAAGCCGGGCGGCTCCACCACGGATATCGGCCGCGCGATCCAGGCCTATGCCGAAGCCGAGCGCTGCTCCGTGGTGCGCGATTTCTGCGGGCACGGCCTCGGGCGCGTCTATCACGATGCGCCGACCATCCTGCACTATGTCGAGCCGAGCTACGACGTGGCCTTCGAGCCGGGGCAGTTCTTCACGGTCGAGCCCATGATCAATCTCGGCCGCCCGGCGGTGAAGGTGCTCTCCGACGGCTGGACCGCCGTGACGCGGGATCGCTCGCTCTCGGCGCAGTTCGAGCACACGGTGGCGGTGACGGAGACGGGGGTCGAGGTCTTCACCTTCTCGCCCAAGGGCCTGCATCAGCCGATCGCCCCCTCCGCCTGACGATGCCGGGATCCGGAGGCAAGACGATGCCGCGCCTCCCCCTCGAAGCGCCCGCCGGCGAGGCGGCCTCGGACGCTCCCCATTATCTCGGGCACCGCGACCGGCTGCGGGCGCGCTTCGCCCAGGCCGGGGCGGATGCCCTGCCGGATTACGAACTCCTCGAACTCGTCCTCTTCCGCGCCATCCCGCGACGGGACGTGAAGCCCCTGGCCAAGGCCCTGATCCGCCGCTTCGGCAGTTTCGCCGAAGTGGTGAGCGCGGAGCCGAACCGCCTCGCGGAGGTGGAAGGCGTGAGCCGGGGCGTCGTCGCCGATCTCAAGCTCATCGAGGCGGCGGGCCATCGCCTGGCGCGAGGCGCCATCGCCGCCCGCCCCCTGCTCTCCTCCTGGGCGGCGCTCCTCGAATATTGCCGCGCCACCATGGCGTTCTCGCCGCGCGAGCAGTTCCGCGTGCTGTTCCTCGACAAGCGCAACCACCTCATCGCCGACGAGGTCCAGGGCCGCGGCACCGTCGATCACACCCCGGTCTATCCGAGGGAGGTGGCCCGCCGCGCCCTCGAACTCTCGGCCACCGCCATCATCCTCGCGCACAACCACCCCTCCGGCGATCCGGCGCCCTCGGCGGCCGACATCAGGATGACGCGGGAGATCGTGGCGACCCTCGACCCGCTGGGGATCGTCGTCCACGACCACGTCATCCTCGGCCGGGATGGACACGCGAGCCTGAAGGGGTTGAAGCTGATGTGAACGTGCTACTCTGACGATCGGATCGCGGCGGATCGTTCGCTTCGCGGCGATCGGACGACACCATCGGTCTGCTGCGAAGCGCACATCGTCCTGGTGGCGCGCCTCTTGCGAAGATGCCGGGATAAAAGGGGAGGCGCGAATGGCGCTCGCTGCGTTCGACGAAATGAATGGGATACCGGGAGCCGCCCTGGGCGATGCCTCGGTTCGCGAAGCCTATGACAGCCTGAAATCGTGGCTCGAGACGACGCCGCCCGAGCACTTCAACACGCGGCGCAGCCAGGCCGAGATGCTCTTCCGGCGCATCGGCATCACTTTCGCCGTCTACGGCGCCAACGAATCCACCGAACGGCTGATCCCCTTCGACATCATCCCACGGGTGATCACGAAGCCGGAATGGAGCTTCCTCGAGCGTGGGCTGAAGCAGCGCGTCACCGCGATCAATGCCTTCCTCAGCGACATCTATGGCGCCCAGGAATGCATCAAGGCCGGAATCATTCCAGCCGATCTGGTCTATCGCAACCCGCATTACCGGATGGAGATGCGGGCCTTCAAAGTCCCGCACGACCTCTACGTCCACATCGCCGGCATCGACATCGTCCGCACCGGCGAGAACGACTTCTTCGTGCTGGAGGACAATGCCCGCACGCCGTCCGGCGTCTCCTACATGCTGGAGAACCGGGAGGTGATGCTGCGGCTCTTCCCGGAACTGTTCTCGCGCCATCGCGTGGCGCCGGTGGAGAACTATCCCGACGCGCTCCTGGCGACCCTGCGCAGTCTCGCCCCGCAGACGGCGACGCGCGACCCCTCCGTCGTGCTGCTCACTCCGGGACGCTACAATTCCGCGTTCTACGAACACTCGTTCCTGGCCGACAAGCTCGGCGTCGATCTGGTGGAGGCCTCCGATCTCTTCACCAAGGACGACGTGGTCTACATGCGCACCACGGAAGGCCCGCGCCGGGTCGACGTGATCTATCGCCGCCTCGACGACGACTTCCTCGATCCCCTGGTGTTCCGGCCCGATTCGGTGCTCGGCGTGCCCGGCCTGATGAACGCCTACGAGCGCGGGACGGTGACCCTCGCCAACGCGGTCGGCACCGGCATCGCGGACGACAAGGCCGTCTACAGCTACATGCCGGAGATCGTGAAGTTCTTCACCGGCGAGGAGCCGATCCTGCACAACGTGCCGACCTATCGCTGCCGCGAGAAGGAGGCCTTCTCCTACGTGATGGACAACCTCGCCGACCTCGTCGTGAAGGAAGTCAACGGATCGGGCGGCTACGGCATGCTGGTGGGCCCGCACGCCACCAAGCGGGAGATCGAGGATTTCAGCCGCAAGCTGCGCCACGCGCCGGACGGGTTCATCGCCCAGCCGACCCTGGCGCTGTCCACCTGCCCGACCTTCGTCGCGTCCGGCGTCGCGCCGCGCCACGTCGATCTGCGGCCCTTCGTGCTATGCGGCTCCGACGAGATCCGGATCGTTCCCGGCGGCCTGACCCGCGTCGCCCTCAAGGAAGGGTCGCTCGTCGTCAATTCCAGCCAGGGCGGGGGCACCAAGGATACCTGGGTGCTGGACGCCTGACGCTACGTCAAAGCCCACCCCGGAAGCGGGGTGGATCGTTTTCTCGCCCATCGCCTTAACGGAAGCCCATGCTGTCCCGGACCGCCGACAATCTGTACTGGCTCTCGCGCTACGCCGAGCGGGCCGAGTTCGTCGCCCGCATCCTCGATGCGGCCCATCGGCTCGCCGCCCTCCCCTCGAGCTATGGTGGCGGCGAGACCAACGAATGGGCGTCGGCCCTGGCCTCCGCGGGCGACCCGGAGGTGTTCAAGCCGCTCTATGACAGCGTCAACGAAGCGACGGTGTGCAACTTCCTGGCCTTCTCGCCCCACAACCCGTCCTCGATCCGCTCCTGCATCGAGACCGCGCGCGAGAACGCCAGGTCCGTCCGCACCGCGCTGACCACGGAGATGTGGGACGCGATCAACGGTGCCTGGCTCGAACTGCGCAACTACGAAGGCCGCGATCTCAATCGCGACGAGTTCAGCCGCTTCCTCGAATGGGTGAAGGGCGTGTCCCTCGCCTTCGACGGCTCGGCCTACCGCACCATGCTGCGCAACGACGCCTATTGGTTCACGCGGCTCGGCACCGCCATCGAGCGGGCCGACAACACCGCCCGCATCCTCGACGTGAAGTATCGCATCCTGCTGCCGGCCACGGAGAAGGTCGGCGGCAGCCTCGATTATTTCCAGTGGACCACGATCCTGCGCGAGGTCTCGGCCTTCAACGCCTATCACTGGGTCTATCGCGAGAGCGTCAAGCCGCTGCTGGTCGCCGACCTGCTGATCCTCAACCGGCAGATGCCGCGCTCCCTGACCAATTGCTACGGCATGCTGGTGGAGCATCTCGATCTCATCGCCGACGCCTATGGCCGCCGCGGCGCGAGCCAGCGCCTGGCGAGCAACACCCTCGCACGCCTGGAAGGCGAGAACATCGATCGGGTCTTCCGGTCGGGTCTGCACGAGTTCGTGACCGCCTTCATCGTCGAGAACAATCGTCTCGGCGCGGCGGTCATCGAGCAATATCTGGTGTAGGGTTTCGTCGAATCCCGAGTTCTACAAGAGACGTCCATGCGCATCCGCGTCTTCCATGAGACCAACTACACCTACGAGCAGCCGGCCCGGGGTCTCATCCAACTCCTTCGCCTTCGACCGCGCGACCATGACGGGCAATATGTCCGCCGCTGGCGGATCGAGCCCTCGGTGGATGGGCGGATCAGCGAGCGCGAGGACGGGTTCGGCAACGTCACCCACTGGTTCACGGCCGACGAGCCGGCCGACGCCCTGACGATCCGGGTGACCGGCGAAGTCGACACCAACGAGATGCACGGCATCGTCCGCGGCACCGTGGAACGCCTGCCCGACGTGTTCTATCTGCGCGATTCCGATCTCGCGACGGCCAATGGCGAGCTTCAGGCTTTCGCCAAGAGCGTGGTCGACGAGGGTGATTCCTCGGTTCTCCCCTGCCTTCACCGTCTCCTCGCCGCCGTCTTCGACACGGTCGCCTTCGAGCCGGGTCCGGCCAGCGCCAGCACCACCGCCGCGCAATCCTTCGCCGCCGGAAAGGGCGTCTGCCAGGATCTTGCCCATATTTTCATCGCCGCAGCGCGGCATCTGGAGATTCCCGCCCGCTACGTCTCCGGTTATTTCTTCCACGCCGACAGCGAGGAGGACCAGGGATCGGGGCATGCTTGGGCGGAAGCTCTGGTGCCCGGTCTGGGATGGGTCGGTTTCGACCCGGCCAATGGTATCGCTACGACGGAGGCGCATATCCGCGTCGCCATCGGGCTGGATTATTTAGGTGCGGCCCCGATCAGAGGCAGCCGGATGGGTGGCGGGACTGAAACACTCGAAGTAAAGCTTCGCGTCGAACAGGCTCAGGCCGCCGTCCAGGTCTAGCCCGTCACAGCATCAAGAATGGCCTGAGAGTCTCGGGCCATCAGGGGTATCGGTATCATGACCTATTGCGTCGGGCTCCTTGTCGAGGAAGGGCTCGTGATGGTTGCCGATACCCGCACCAATGCGGGCCTCGACGACATCTCGACCTACCGCAAGCTGCATCACTTCAACGTCCCCGGCGAGCGCGTGATGATGCTGGCATCGGCCGGCAACCTCTCCGTGACCCAATCGGTGCTCAGCATGCTCGCCGAGGGCGTTGCCGGCGACGACGGCGAGCCGACGCTGAAGCTCACTGAAACCACGACGATGTTCCAGGCCGCGCAGCTCATCGGCAAGGCGATCCGTCGTGTCCGCGCCATCGAGAAGGCCGGGTTCGAGGCGGCCAATCTCCGGTTCTCGATCTCGCTGCTGTTCGGCGGTCAGATCGGCAACGAGCCCATGCGCCTGTTCCTGATCTATTCGGCGGGCAATTTCATCGAGTGCAGCACCGATGCGCCGTTCCTGCAGATCGGTGAGCACAAATACGGCAAACCCATCCTCGATCGGGCCGTGAAGTTCGAGACCGACCTCTACGATGCCCTGAAAGTGAGCCTCGTCTCCATGGATTCCACCATGCGGTCGAATCTCGGCGTGGGTTTGCCCATCGACATCGCCGTGGCCCGTCGCAATGCGCTCGACCTCGAAGTGAGCCATCGGATCGAGGCGGGAGAATCCTACTTCCACGATCTGCGCGAGCGCTGGTCCGCGGCCCTGCGCGCAGCGCACCGGGCCATCCCACGCCCCCCTTACGGCCCCGCTGGGCACTGAGCCGATTCCATTCGTTCAGCCCCTGGGAATCAGCCGGTTCCAAGACGCGGAACCGGCGAATTCCTGTGCGAGGCCCGCTCAGTTCCGGGTCTCCCAGGCATCGAGATAGGCGCCCACCGCCGCTCGTGAATCCACCGCCCCCATGACCCCGCCCATGACGGCGATCCCGGAAAACCCGGCGTCGCGGCAGGCTCCCGCATTCGCCGGAGTGACGCCGCCAAGGGCGAAGACCGGAATTGTCGGTCTGGGACCGCGCTTGAGGACGTCCGGGCCGAGCGCCGGCCCATATCCCGGCTTGCTCAGGGTCGCGAAGATGGGGCTGAGGGTGGCGTAATCCACGCCCGCTTCGGCGGCCCGGATCACCTCCACGGGTGAATGGGCCGAGATTCCGAGAAGGCATCCGGGCGTAAGATCCCGCCGTGCCGCCGCGATGTCCGGGGGCATCGCCCCTCCGCCGAGATGGACTCCATCGGCACCGATGGCGCGGGCGAGGGCCACATCTCCCCCGACGATGAGCCTTGCCCCCACCTCCCGCACCGGCCCCATCAGCTCTTCGGCGAGGACACGGCGCGAGACTGCGTCGAGGTCGCGGTCCCTGAACCAGATCCAGCGGGCGCCGCCCGCCAGCGCCGCCTCGATCCTCTCGACCAAGCCCATCGGGCTTCCGGCCCGGTCGGTGACCAGAAGCAGCCCCGATGGGTTACGCATCACGAACCGACGAGTCCGAGCTGCGGGCTCGACGGTTCGGCGCGTCCCCGTTTGGGGATGCGTCCGGCGAGATGGGCGAGCCGGCCGGCTTCGACGGCGTGGCGCATGGCGCGGGCCATGCGGACGGGCTCGTCGGCCTTGGCGACGGCAGTGTTAAGGAGGCAGCCGGCGGCGCCGAGTTCCATGGCCACGACGGCGTCGGAGGCGGTGCCGATCCCCGCATCCACGATGACCGGCACGCTGGCGCGGCGGCAAATCAATTCGAGATTGGCGGGGTTGGCGACCCCCATCCCCGACCCGATGAGCGACCCCATCGGCATCACCGCGGCGCAGCCGATATCGGCGAGCCGCTGGCACACGACGGGATCGTCGTTGCAATAGGGCAGCACGACGAACCCGTCATCAACGAGGTGGCGACAGGCTTCCAGCAACTCGGCCACGTCCGGATAGAGCGTTTCGCGGTCGCCGATGACCTCGACCTTGATCCAGTTGGTGTCGAGCGCCTCGCGGGCCAGTTCGGCCGTCATGATCGCGTCGCGGGCGGTCTCGCAGCCGGCGGTGTTGGGCAGGAAGCGATACCCCTTCAGGCGCCGCACCGTATCCGAGCCATGGCCCTGGAGGGAGACCCGGCGGATCGAGGCGGTGACGACCTCCGCCCCGGAGGCTTCCACCGCATCGACCATGATGCTCTGCGTGGGATATCCCGCCGTGCCGATGAAGAGGCGGGAGCCCAAGCTCACGCCAGCGATGACCAGCGCGTCGTCGGCAGCGGCTTCGATCGTGTGTCCGTTCATGATCCCGATCCCTCGACTATCCGCCCTGCATGGCGCGCACGATCTCGACCTTGTCGCCCTCGGCGACAGGGGTCGTCTCCCAGTCGCGACGGCGGATGACGGTGCCGTTCAGCGCGATGGCGATGCCCTGCGGGCTCTCGATCCCCGTCTCCTCCGCCTCGACTTGGAAGAGGGTCGACAGGTCCGCCGCCTCGACCTCGCGCGGGTGCCCGTTGATGGTGAGCCTCATACGAAAGCCCTCCTCTCGGCCCGCACGGGCCGCCGGAACCGGGCGAGGCCGAAGCCGCGCGCGAAATCGGGCAGTGCGCCGGTGGTGAGAAGGGCGCAGACGGCGTCGGCCGTGGCGGGAGCCAGGAGGTATCCGTTGCGGTGATGGCCGGTGGCCGCCACGAGGCCGGGCGCCAGCGTGTCGATGATCGGCGCATCGTCGTCGGACGTCGGCCGGAAACCGCTCCAGACCGCCTCGACTTTCATCTCCTCGATGCCGGGCAACACGCGTCGCGCCCCTTCGAGGAGCGCGTAGAGACCGCCGGCGGTGACGCCGGGAACGAAGCCGCAATCCTCCACCGTGGCCCCCACGATGAGATGGCCATCGGCCTTCGGGGCCATGTGGACCTGCTCGGTCCACACCATGTGCGAGAGGTTGCCCGTCCGGGCCGTGGTCTTCAGCGCCAGCGACTGGCCGCGGATCGGCCGAACCGGCAGGGCGAGGTCCTCCGGCAGGAGGCCAGCCTCCCCGCTCCATGCGCCCGCCGCGAGAATCACGGTCCCGGCCGATGCGGTTCCGCGCGGCGTCGCGACGCCCCGGACGCGCCCCCCCTCCCAATCCAGCGCTTCGGCCGGACATCGCTCGACGATGGTCACTCCGGCCGCCTGGGCCGCGCGGGTGAGCGCCGCCATGACGAGGGGCGGGTCGACCTGATGATCCTCCGCGCAGAACAAGCCGGCGGTGACCGAAGGACGAAGGGCCGGCTCGCGGGCACGGACTTCCGTCCCCAACAGCCAGCGCGCCGTGAGGCCGGAGCGGATCTGAAGATCGTACCGAAAGCGCAGGCGGTCCACCTCGTCGCGGCCGATCGCGAGGACGAGGGTCCCCTCCTCCCGGTAATCGATGCCGATACCGGAGGCGGCCTGGAGTTCGTCGCGAAAGCCGGGCCAGCGCGCCAAGCTCTCGAGGGCCAGGGGGAGCAGGGGATCGGAGCCCGGTTCGTGTTCCGCCGCGGGCGCGAGCATCCCCGTGGCCGCGAGACTCGCCCCGGCGCCCACGGTGTCACGCTCGATCACCGTGACGGTGAGACCCGCCCGAGCCAGGCGCCAGGCCGCGGAAAGGCCGATCAGACCGGCGCCGACGATCACGACGTCGCTTCGTGCGGGCAGAGCGTTGCCGTCGATGATGAGACCGGTGGACCGGCGCGACAGGGTATTCGGGGTGGCTGAGACGTCCAAGGGCAACCTCCGCGATGATCCGCAGAGATTGGTGTCCTTCAGCTTCCGATCCGAAGCGTGCCGGGCTTCCTTGAACAGAAAACCCACGGTCCAATCCCTACGCCGGTATGAGCCGGTTCAGGTTCGAAGGATTTCCGCGCCGCGCGACCTCGAGGTCCACGCTCATCGGTTTCTCAGCCCCTTGACGGGGATCTCCCTGGAACACCCCAGATGTGGGCAAGGACCACGCTCCGGTCAATCCCCGCCGACGCCGTTTGATATGCCAGCCGGTGTCAGAGTGCCGCCGGTGTCCGCCCCGGCCGGTAGACGCCCATCGATTCGGCGAACCCGTCGAGCGCGTGCTCGCCGAGGGATTCCGATTCGTCCCAGAGGAAATCGACGAAGGGCTTCGACATGAGGAGCGGTTCGCCGAGGATCTTGTTCAGGCGCGCGAGGCGGCTCGCCAGATTCACGTCGCGGCCGATGACGGTGAAGTCGAGGCGCGCGCCGGACCCGACATTGCCGTAGGCCGCCTCCCCGTGGTGGAGCGCGATGCCGGCAACGACCGGCTGCGCGAAACGCCCGATGGCATTCGCCTCGTCGAGGGCGGAGAGGGCGGAACGGGCGGCGATGAGCGCGCCCTTGGCGGCCCCGCCGAGATCGTCGCCGCGCTCGCGGAAGATCGCCAGCAGCCCGTCGCCGAGATATTTCAGAACCTCGCCGCCTTCCCGCTCCACCGCCGGCACCAGGCAATCGAAGAAGATGTTGAGGAGGTCGACGGCTTCCTCGGGCGTCATGTCGGCGGAGATCTGGGTGTAGTCGCGCATATCGGCGAACAGGATGGCCGAGCGGATGCGCTTGACCTGCCCGCGACGGATGTCGCCGGACAGGATCGCCCGGTGCGGCTCGTCGCCCACATAGATGCGCAGAACCTGATCCAACGTCTTGTTGACGATCCGCATCTCCATCACCGCAGCCAGGGTCGGCATGACGAACCGGAGTATGGCGATGTCCTCGTCGCGGAATCCGTCCGGGGCGCGGGTCGCGAAGGTGATGCCGTTGCGCGACCCGTTGGTGAAGAACAGCGGCGCCACGATGTAATGCGTGTAGCCCCCGGCCTTGAGATCGCCGATGATCGAGTATCGCAGATCATCCGCGTCGTTCAGGTCGACCATCAGCCATTCGCCGGTCTCGTGGACGGTGAAGAACGGACTGTCGTGATAGGCCTTGTCGGACGCCTCCCCGTGCGGAAACAGGCGCACGGTCGATCCGCTCTCGGGGGTCCAGAATCGACCGACCCCGGAATACTCGGAATGAAGCGTGTCGATGGCGGTGGATGCCCGGTCGACCGGAACGCCGAGGGCGATCAGCCGCTCGGACATCCCCGCCAGGAGGTCGTCCGCCTGCGGCAGGCGCGCCCCTTCGATCAGGAGCCAATCCCTCAGGGCGACACATTCCTGCAGGGACCCGAACGGCACGTCGTTCGCCTCCGACCCATCCGCTTCGGCAGTCGGCGAGGGATGAGGCGGGCCAAGATCGAGCATGTTGCCAAAGTGGGTCGGAGGGGGCGGGGCGGCAACGGGTGCCGCCACGTTCGTCACCAGGTCCGACAGTCAATATCGTCCCATTGGTGCCATGATAAGGTGAAAATGACCAATACCGGCTCATCATGACGCCGAGATTCTACTCCCGTCATCGGAACCACCCATGCCTATCGCACCCCGTGCCGTCGCCCTCGTGATCGCCATGGCGCTTGCCGGGGCCGCGCAGGCCGGCCCCCTCCTGCTTCCCGCCGCCAATACACCCGTGCAGGCTCCCCCCGCATCGCGGGACGAAGCCGGCATTCCGACGACGTCGAGCTTTTCGGAGTCCAACGAAGCCAGCAGCCGGCGTCAGACGGTCTTCAACGAGCGGATCGCCCGTCGCGGGGAACGGGCCATCGCGTCTCTCTGCACGGGTTGCAGGACGGATGGGTCTCGACAGAAGCAGCGCGTCGCCGGGCGCGTGACCCCCGTGGCGGGCGCCGTCATGCCCGACGCCGAAAGCATCTATTCGCGCAAGAGCGGCTTCGATCCGGCCCGGGCAGGGAACCAATAAGGGATCGGGGGCGACGTGTAGCCTCCCCTGGCGTGAAGACGTGACCTGAAACGACAATGGCGCACCCTTCGGTGCGCCATTGTCGTTTCCGATAGACAGTCCCTCGTCGCGAAGGAGAGGGCCGGTCCGCCCTCAATTGTCGAGGAAGCTCCGCAGCTTGCGCGAACGGCTCGGGTGCTTGAGCTTGCGCAGCGCCTTCGCCTCGATCTGGCGGATACGCTCGCGCGTCACCGAGAACTGCTGACCGACCTCTTCGAGGGTGTGGTCGGTGTTCATGCCGATGCCGAAGCGCATGCGCAGCACGCGCTCCTCGCGCGGCGTCAGCGAGGCCAGCACGCGAGTGGTGGTCTCGCGCAGGTTCGACTGGATCGCCGCATCGATCGGCAGAACGACGTTCTTGTCCTCGATGAAATCGCCGAGATGCGAATCCTCCTCGTCGCCGATGGGCGTTTCGAGGGAGATCGGCTCCTTGGCGATCTTCAGGACCTTTCGGACCTTCTCCAAGGGCATGGCCAATTTCTCGGCCAGCTCCTCGGGAGTGGGCTCGCGGCCGATCTCGTGCAGCATCTGGCGCGAGGTCCGGACGATCTTGTTGATCGTCTCGATCATGTGCACCGGAATGCGGATGGTGCGCGCCTGGTCGGCGATGGAGCGAGTGATCGCCTGCCGGATCCACCAGGTCGCGTAGGTCGAGAACTTGTAGCCGCGGCGATACTCGAACTTATCGACGGCCTTCATCAGGCCGATATTGCCCTCTTGGATCAGGTCCAGGAACTGCAGGCCGCGGTTGGTGTATTTCTTGGCGATGGAGATCACGAGGCGGAGATTGGCCTCGATCATCTCCTTCTTGGCCTGACGGGCTTCGCGCTCGCCCTTCTGGACCATGTTGACGATCTTGCGGTACTCGCCGATCTCGAGACCGGTCTCGGAGGCGAGCGTCAGGATCTGCTCGCGCAGGTCGGCGACCTGCTTGGCGCCCTTCTCGACGAGGTTCTTCCAGCCCTTGCCGCCGAGCTTGCCGACACGCTCCATCCAGTTCGGATCGAGCTCCCAGCCCTGGTAGTGGCGCAGGAACTCGTCGCGGGCGACGCCGTGGCTCTCGGCATAGCGCATGAGGCGGCCCTCATGGCTGATGAGGCGCTTGTTGATGTCGTAGAGTTGCTCGACCAGCGCCTCGATGCGGTTCGAGTTCAGGGACAGTGATTTCACGTCGGCGACGACGGTGTCCTTGAAATCGGACTGCTTCTGGCTCTGGGCGGAGGTCTGCGTGCCGCCGCCGGCCTTCAGGTCGGCATGCTCGTTCTGGAGCTTGCGCAGTTTCTTGTAGTTGTTGGCGATGTTGTCGAACGTCTCGAGAACGCGCGGCTTGATCTCGGCTTCCATGGCCGCGAGCGAGACGTTGTTCTCCATGTCGTCTTCGTCGTCGCCGCCCTCGGCGGGGATCGGTGCCTCCGCCTCGGCCTCGTCGCCGTCCTCACCCTCGGTGAGCTGCGGCGCGTTCTTGGCGTCCGGGCCGGCATAGGTGGCTTCGAGATCGATGATGTCGCGCAGGAGCACGCGGCCGTCGACGAGCTCGTCGCGCCAGATGATGATGGCCTGGAACGTCAGCGGGCTCTCGCAGAGTCCCGCGATCATGGCTTCGCGGCCGGCCTCGATGCGCTTGGCGATGGCGATTTCGCCCTCACGGGAGAGAAGCTCCACCGAGCCCATCTCGCGCAGGTACATCCGCACCGGATCGTCGGTCCGGTCGGTAGGCTCCTTGGCCGTCGTCTCGCGCACGGCGAGGGGTTTGGTCGGCGCGATCTCGGCGACTTCCGTCCCCTCGGCGGCCTCGTCGTCGTCGGAGGCTTCGCCGTTGGCCGGCTTCTCGCCGCCGGCATCCTCGGTCTCTTCCGCCTCGACGACGTTGATGCCCATCTCGGAGAGCTGCGACAGCACGTCCTCGAGCTGGTCCGGATCGGACTGGCCCTCGGGCAGCACCTCGTTGATCTCCTCGTAGGTGATGTAGCCGCGCTTCTTGGCGAGCTTCACCATCCGCTTGACCGAGGCATCGGTCAGATCGAGGAGCGGTCCGTCCGTCTGTTGCTCAGGAGCAGCATCCGTTTCGTCCCGTTCCGTTGCCTTCGTCGCCATGGTCCGCCTATTGTTGCCCTGGTCGCGTTGAGCGGGAGCGTTCGGCTCACTCCGCGTCGTCCACGCCGCCATTCTCTTTGATGTGCGGCGCGCACGAAGCGACCGCGTCGATATCTCATGTCCCGGTCTACAAGCGCTACGCTTGACCGACTGTTAACCATGTGCCGCAAGCGGCACCCTAAATTCCGGTTCGTCGCAGTTACGCGGCCGCCGTATCGTCCGATTCTGGCACTTCGGCGTCCGCCTCCGCCCCTGCGACCACGGCCATACGTTCCTTGACGTCACATAGCCAAGCGAAGTTGGCCTCGGATCCCTCCTCGGCCAGTGCTCTCTCGGCAGCGCGAAGTTCGCTATTTAGCGCGCCAGACTTCCGGTGCAAGATCACGGCCTGACGCAATGCGTCTTCCAGACGCATCCGGTCCGCGTGCGAATCGAGTGTCCAGCGGTCTCCCGGACGAACATGGGTCGCAAGCCGCGTGGCCGCGCCGTCCAGCCCCGCCCTCCGCAATCGGCTCTCCAGAACCTCCACATCGGGCTGATCGGCGTCCGCCGCCTGGTCCAGCAGGAGGGACCGCAGCGCCTGCGCGTCGGGATCGTCGAGTTCCAGAGCCGCAAGATCCTCGGCTTCTATCCCCAACAATTCCGGGTGGGCGAGCAGACTGGAGACGATCATCGCCTCGCGATCCCTGAACATAGCCGTCCCGCCGGAGTTCGTCGACCCGGCGAAGAGCGGATTGAACTTCGTGGTGATTCGCGGCGAGGGAGGCGGGTCTCCCGGCCTCGGCTTGCGCTGGAACGTCGAGCCTCCTCCGCTCCGGGGCTCGTAGCCGGTCCGGCGCTGGCCACCGCCACCGCCACCGCCTCCGGGAGAAAGGGCGCGCAGGCGTCCCTCGATCTCGTCCTTGTAGAACCGCCGCACCGTCTCGTCGCGGATCGAGGCGACCATCTCGCGCAGGCTCTTGGCGAGGCCGGCCTTGCGTTCGGGCGTATCCGTCGGCGTCGATTCGGTGGCGCGCGACCACAACACCTCCACGAGGGGGCGGGCTCCGTCGAGCACCCGGTCGATGGCCGAGGCGCCGGCCGAGCGGAGCAGGTCGTCGGGGTCCTGCCCCTGGGGCAGGAGGGCGAAACGAAGCGACTTGCCCGGCGTCAGGCCCGGCAGCGCCACGTCGAGGGCCTTGAACGCCGCGCGCTGGCCGGCGCCGTCGCCGTCGAAACACAGGATCGGCTCGTCGGCATGGCGCCAGAGCAGCGCCAGCTGTTCCTCCGTCAAGGCCGTGCCGAGGCCGGCGACGGCGTTCGGGTGTCCGGCCATGGTCATGGCGATGACGTCGACATAGCCTTCCACGGCGATGATCGTCCCACGATCATGGGCCGCCTTGCGGGCGCCATGCAGGTTGTAGAGCACCTGCCCCTTGTGGAAGAGCGGGGTCTCCGGCGAATTCATGTACTTCGCCTTGGCGTCGGCCTGCATCGCGCGCCCGCCGAAGGCGATGACCCGGCCCCGGCTGTCGGTGATGGGAAACATCACCCGGTCGCGAAACTTGTCGAAGGGGACGGCGATGTCGTCGCCGCTGACGAGCAGGCCGAGTTCGGCCATCAGCTCCTTGTCCACGTCCTTGGCGGCCAAGTGGTCGCGCAGTCCGTAGCGCTCCGACGTGGCGTAGCCGAGCCGGAAACGCGAGCGGATCTCGGGGCCGAGTTCGCGCCGGTCGAGATAGGCGCGGGCGCTGGTGCCGAGGCGACCCTTGAGCTGGTCCTCGTAATAGGCGGCCGCCAGTTCCATGACCTCGAAAGCGCCGGTACGCTTGGTTTCCATCTCCCGCGCATCGGCGCTGGGCGCGGGCAGGGTCACCCCCGCCTCCCCGGCCAGGCGCTCCACCGCCTCGGGAAAGCTGAGGCCCTCGGTCTCCATCAGGAAGGTGAAGACGTCACCGTGCTTGCCGGACGAAAAGCAGTGATAGAACTGCTTCTGGTCGTTGACGTAGAAGGACGGGGTCTTCTCCGAATTGAACGGCGACAGGCCGCGCCACTCGCGGCCAGCCTTCTTCAGCCGCACGCGCCGCCCGACCACGTCGGAAGCGGGAAGCCGCGCCCTGATCTCTTCGAGGATGTGGGGTGGGTAGCGCACGGGTGAACCAGACCTTTGCAGGCCGGCAGTCTAGCCTACAGCGTTTAAGGAGTCCCGAACGCTTCGACGCATCCGCCCCTCGCGCCTCGATACGAGACGGTGACGAGTGGGCCTCATCACCGTCCGTTCGATGGATGCCGGCATTCAGGCCTTGGCGTTGAGCACGTCCTTGACCAAACCGCTCGCCTTGCCGAAATCCATCCGGCCGGCGAACTTGCCCTTCAGGGCGGCGATGACCTTGCCCATGTCCTTCGGGCCGGCCGCGCCGGTCTCGGCCACGGCGGCCTCGATGGCGGCGCGGGTCTCGGCCTCGTCCATCTGCTGGGGCAGGTAGCCCGCGATGATCGCGGCCTCGGCCCGCTCGGTCTCGGCGAGCTCGGGGCGACCGCCCTGGTCGTAGACACCGGCCGATTCGTTGCGCTGCTTGATCATCTTCTGCAGCAGGGCGAGGATTTCCTCCTCGGAGGCCGGCTCCTTGCCGAGGCCACGGGCCTCGATGTCCTTGTCCTTCAAGGCGGCCTGGATCATCCGCACGGTGGCGAGTTTGGCCTTGTCGCCGGCCTTCATGGCCTCCTTCATCTCGGTGGTGAGGCGCGCGCGCAGCATGGTCGTCTCCTGAAAATCGCCTTGGCGGAATGTCATAGCTGGGCTCGACGCCCGGATGGTCTGCGAATTGCTGTGATCGGCCGACCGAGGTGGTTGAGCCGGTCGGGAACAGGGGCCACATTGACCCCATCACGGCCCGCTCGTTATGAGCGCCGCACAATGCGCCACCCGCACGCGCCGTCGCACCGGCGTCGATGGGTCGGCCGGACATAAGCGAGATCGCGACGATGCTGCAAGACGAAGGCGCCCCGGCGCAATCCTCCTCCACGCCCGCACCCTGGGCCGAGCCCGTCGCGACAGCCCTCCTCGTGCTGGCCGACGGCACCGTCCTCGAAGGATTCGGCATCGGCCAGACCGGGGCCGCCGATGGCGAGGTCTGCTTCAATACGGCGATGACCGGCTACCAGGAGATCCTCACCGACCCCTCCTATGCCGGCCAGATCGTCACCTTCACGTTTCCGCATATCGGCAATACCGGCACCAACGACGAAGACCTGGAGAGCCTCGACGCGGCCCCCGCCTCCGGCGTGCGCGGCGCGGTCATCGCCTCGGCCGTCACCAACCCGTCGAGCTGGCGCTCGTCGAGCCATCTCGACGCCTGGCTGAAGGCACGCGGCATCGTCGGCATCACCGGGATCGACACGCGGGCGCTCACCGCCCTCATCCGCGACCACGGCATGCCCAACGCCGTCATCGCCAACGATCCGGAGGGCCGGTTCGACCGCGAGGCACTGAAGGCACGCGCCGCCGCCCTCGCCCCGATGGAGGGTCTCGACCTCGTCCCGCCGGTCACGAGCCGCGAGACGTCCGACTGGTCGCAGACGACCTGGGCTGTGAAGGGCGGCTACGGCAGCCGCCAGATCGGCGAGGGCCTCAAGGTCGTCGCCATCGATTACGGGGTGAAGCGCAACATCCTGCGCCTGCTCGCCGAGGCCGGCTGCGATGTCACCGTCGTGCCCGCCACCACCTCCGCCGCCGCGATCATGGCGATGAAGCCCGACGGCGTCTTCCTGTCGAACGGTCCCGGCGATCCGGCCGCCACCGGCGAATATGCGGTCCCGGTGATCCGCGAGCTTCTGAACGAAAAGGTGCCGACCTTCGGCATCTGCCTCGGACACCAGCTCATGGGCCTGGCGCTCGGCGGACGCACCGTGAAGATGGCTCAGGGCCATCACGGGGCCAACCACCCGGTGAAGGACAAGACCACGGGGAAGGTCGAGATCGTCTCGATGAACCACGGTTTCGCCGTCGATCCGGCCAGCCTGCCCGAGACGGCGGTTGAGACGCATGTCTCGCTGTTCGACGGCTCGAATTGCGGTCTCACCCTCACCGACCGCCCGGCCTTCTCGGTTCAGCACCACCCGGAAGCCTCGCCGGGCCCGCGCGACAGCCACTACCTGTTCGAGCGGTTCGTGGCGCTGATGCGCAGCGGCAAGGCGGAGACGGCCCCCACCACCGCCGCGTAGGGCCGTATCGCTCACCGCGCCGGGCGCATTTTTGCGCCTTCCAACGAGCTCTGGCGGATCGCCGCCGGGGCATTCGCGAAATGGTTCCCGCGCCCGTCACAAAAAACCCGGCTTTGACCGGCACTCCCCGAAGCCAACGACGATCGGCACGGTGACGACGCCGCGACGATCGTCCTGCTGCCATGAGCACGGGGTTTTCCACATGACGTTCGACGACGCGCGCGATGATTTTTCGCGCCTGCATCGGGTCTTCACGTTCCATCTCGGCGTGGGTGTCGCCCTCGCCTGGATGACCGCCCTGTATTCGGCCTGCTACGCCCCCTGGGTCCGCAACATCCGCGCGCTCATCGACCCGGCCGGCGGCGCCCAGACCGTCGAGAGCACCTGGTCCTTCCTGTTCGTGCTGCCCGTCGTCCTCACCATCGCCTGGCTCAGCCTGTTCTTCGGCCGCGAGATCCTGCGCCGCTCGCAGACCCTGCCCAACGTCGCCCTCGAATTCGCCGCGGCCGCCGCCGTGGCCTTCGGCGTGTTCTATCTCTCCATCGATCGCGCGGTGGCCGCCCTCTATATCGGCCTCTGACGGCACAAAGCGGGAGGTCGGAGGCGGCTTGGCGCCGCCTCCTCTCTCACGTCACTGAACCTGGGCGAGCAGGGACTCGAACCGCTTGGCGGCGAGCTTGTTGTGCGTCACCGCCTTAGCCGCCTCGAGGTTCTCCGGCTTGTCGCCGACCACCACCACGGCGATCATGCCCATGAGGTAATGCGGCGAGCACTTGATGCCGTAGACCCCGGGCTTGTCGAACTTGACGACCTCCTCCTTGCCCAGGACGGTCTTGAAGGTCTCCGCTCCCTCGGGCGCCATACCCTTGATCAGCTCGGCATTGTGCCCCTTGTCCTGGGGGACGAACTTGATGCTGTCGCCCGGCGCCAACTTCACGAAGGCAGGGTCGAAGACCATCATACCACCCGGCCCGCTGTTGAGGGTCTTCACGGTGATCTCGGCGGCGAAAGCGGCTGGGCCGGCGGCGATGCACAGGGCCAGCGTGCCCACGAGCGTTCCTAGCTTTATCATTCTTATCCTCGATTTAGTCTTGTTCGAGATCGACAAGGCGCCGATCGCCTCAATTACACGGCTCCATCGAGGGCGCAATATTTCGTATCTTCTTAGATTTATAGTTATTATAGTTTGATTGTCCTTGATGATGGACCGGCGGTCCTCCGGGGCGGGCACAATCGACGCCAAGCCTCTCGGCGCTCTTCCAAAACCCTCCCGCCGCGTGTAGACGCGAGCGCTAACGATCATTCACGCCGCTCGCGTCCATATCCGGCCCGCTCCAGATTGTGGCGCCGCGCTTGACGGATGCGCGCGTCCGCAAGCCAAGGCGCCCGATGCCGAAACGCACCGACCTCTCCACGATCCTCATCATCGGTGCCGGTCCGATCGTGATCGGGCAGGCCTGCGAGTTCGACTATTCCGGGACGCAGGCCTGCAAGGCGCTACGCGAGGAGGGTTACCGGATCGTCCTGGTCAATTCGAACCCGGCGACCATCATGACCGACCCGGACATGGCGGATGCGACCTATGTCGAGCCGATCACGCCGGAGATCGTCGCCAAGATCATCGAGAAGGAGCGCCACGTCCTTCCCGGCGGCTTCGCCCTGCTGCCGACCATGGGCGGCCAGACGGCCTTGAACTGCGCCCTTTCGCTCAAGAAGCTGGGCATACTCGAAAAATTCGACGTCCAGATGATCGGCGCCACGGCCGAGGCCATCGACAAGGCCGAGGATCGGCAATTGTTTCGCGACGCGATGACGAAGATCGGCCTGGAAACGCCGAAATCGGCCGTCGCCAACGCGTCCGCCGCCAAGAAGGTGGATCGCGAAAAGTACCTCGCCGAGATCGCCCGGATCGAGACCTCCACCGACGAGGCCGCTCGTCCGGCCGCCCTCGCCGCGTTCGAGAAGAAGTGGCACGCGGGCGAGTCCGACCGGCGCAAGCGCTACGGCGAGCATGCCATCGGGCAGGCGCTGATCGCGCTGGCCGAGGTCGGCCTCCCGGCCATCATCCGCCCCTCCTTCACCATGGGCGGCACCGGCGGCGGTATCGCCTACAACCGGGAAGAATTCCTCGACATCGTCGAGCGCGGCATCGACGCTTCGCCCACCAACGAGGTCCTGATCGAGGAGAGCGTCCTCGGCTGGAAGGAATACGAGATGGAGGTCGTTCGCGATAGACACGACAACTGCATCATCGTCTGCTCCATCGAGAACATCGATCCGATGGGCGTCCATACCGGCGATTCCATCACCGTGGCCCCAGCCCTGACGCTCACGGACAAGGAATATCAGGTGATGCGCGACGCGTCGCTTGCGGTGCTGCGCGAGATCGGCGTGGAGACCGGCGGCTCGAACGTGCAGTTCGCCATCGACCCGGCCACCGGCCGGATGATCGTCATCGAGATGAACCCGCGCGTCTCGCGCTCGTCGGCGCTGGCCTCCAAGGCCACGGGCTTCCCCATCGCCAAGGTCGCGGCCAAGCTCGCGGTGGGATACACCCTCGACGAGATCGCCAACGACATCACCGGCGGCGCGACCCCGGCCTCGTTCGAGCCGACCATCGACTACGTCGTCACCAAGATCCCCCGCTTCGCTTTCGAGAAGTTCCCCGGCGCCGAGCCGACGCTGACCACGGCGATGAAATCGGTGGGCGAGGCCATGGCCATCGGCCGTTGCTTTGCCGAATCGCTGCAGAAGGCCCTGCGCTCCCTGGAGACCGGCCTCACCGGCCTCGACGAGATCGAGATCGAGGGGCTCGGCAAGGGCGACGACCACAACGCCATCAAGGCGGCCCTGGGCACGCCGACCCCGGATCGCCTCCTGAAGGTGGGACAGGCGCTCCGCCTCGGCGTCAGCCATGACGAGGTCCACGCCTCGTGCAAGATCGATCCGTGGTTCCTGGAGCAACTCCAGGCGATCATCGACCTGGAGAACCGGGTCAAGGCCCACGGCATCCCCACCACACCCGGCGCCCTACGCCAGCTCAAGGCGGCGGGCTTCTCGGATGCCCGTCTGGCCGTGCTCGCGAAGACCGACGAGGACAGCGTCCGCGCCGCCCGCCGGGCGCTGGGCGTCCGCCCGGTGTACAAGCGCATCGACACCTGCGCGGCCGAGTTCAAGGCGCCCACCGCCTACATGTACTCCACCTACGTGGCGCCCTTCGCCGGCGCCGTGGTCGACGAGGCGCAGCCCACCGACGCCAAGAAGGTCATCATCCTCGGCGGCGGACCCAACCGCATCGGCCAGGGCATCGAGTTCGACTATTGCTGTTGTCACGCCTGCTTCGCGCTCACCGAGGCCGGCTATGAGACCATCATGGTCAACTGCAACCCGGAGACGGTCTCCACCGACTACGACACCTCCGACCGGCTCTATTTCGAGCCGCTGACGCAGGAAGACGTGCTCGAAATCATCGAGACCGAGCGGCAGGCCGGCACGCTGCACGGCGTCATCGTCCAGTTCGGCGGCCAGACCCCGCTGAAGCTCGCCCGCGCCCTCGAAGCGGCCGGCGTGCCGATCCTCGGCACCTCACCGGACGCCATCGACCTCGCCGAGGACCGCGACCAGTTCAAGCGGCTCCTCGACAAGCTCGGGATGAAGCAGCCGAAGAACGGCATCGCCTATTCCGTCGAGCAGAGCCGCCTCGTGGCCTCCGATCTCGGCCTGCCCTTCGTGGTGCGCCCGAGCTACGTGCTGGGCGGCCGCGCCATGGCGATCATCCGCGACGAGGTCCAGTTCGCCGACTATCTCCTCGACACCCTGCCGAGCCTGATCCCGTCGGACGTGAAATCGCGCTACCCCAACGACAAGACCGGCCAGATCAACACGGTGCTGGGCAAGAACCCGCTCCTGTTCGACCGCTATCTCTCGGATGCCACCGAAATCGACGTGGACGCCATCTGCGACGGCAAGGACGTCTACATCGCCGGCATCATGGAGCACATCGAGGAGGCCGGCATCCATTCGGGCGATTCCGCCTGCTCGCTGCCCTCGCGCTCGCTCTCGCCCGAGACCATCGCCGAACTGGAACGCCAGACCAGGGCGATGGCGCTGGCCCTGCAGGTCGGCGGCCTGATGAACGTGCAATACGCCATCAAGGACGGCGCGATCTACGTGCTGGAGGTGAACCCACGGGCATCCCGCACGGTGCCCTTCGTCGCCAAGGTCATCGGCGAGCCCATCGCCAAGATCGCGGCGCGCGTCATGGCGGGCGAGCCGCTCGCGAGTTTCGGGCTCGAGCCCAAGGTCCTCGACCACATCGCCGTCAAGGAAGCCGTGTTCCCCTTCGCCCGTTTCCCCGGCGTCGATGTCCTGCTCGGACCGGAGATGCGCTCCACCGGCGAGGTCATCGGCCTCGATTCGAGCTTCGGCGTCGCCTTCGCCAAGAGCCAGCTCGGCTCGGGCACCCTCGTGCCGAAGAGTGGCGCGGTATTCGTCTCGGTCCGTGACGCCGACAAGGCCCGCATCCTGCCGGCCATCCGGGAGTTGTCTGAGGCCGGTTTCGTCATCGTCGCCACCAGCGGGACGCAGCGCTATCTCCTGGAGAACGGCGTCCCGACGGAGCGGGTGAACAAGGTGCTGGAGGGTCGGCCGCACGTGGTCGATTCGATCAAGAACGGCGACATCCAGCTCGTGTTCAACACGACGGAAGGCGCAGGCGCCCTGGCGGACTCGCGCTCCCTGCGCCGGGCGGCCCTCTTGCATAAAGTGCCGTACTACACCACTCTAGCCGGAGCGATGGCGGCGGCCGAGGGGATCAAGGCCTATCTCGAGGGTGATCTCCAGGTGCGCGCCTTGCAGGAATACTTCGCGGCTTAACATTTGATGTGGTGTCCGTCTTGACGGACACGGCAGATGCCAAGCTTCAAGACCATCTTACTCTGGCCCGGAGGGAGCGTCCCGCTCCCGACCGGGCCTATTCATTGTGGCGCGAGACGATGACGATAGACAAGGTTCCGATGACGGTGCGCGGGTTCGCTGCGCTGGAAGCCGAGCTGAAGCATCGCCAGCAGGTGGAGCGTCAGCGCATCATCCAGGCCATCTCCGAGGCTCGGGCGCTCGGCGACCTCTCGGAGAATGCCGAGTATCATGCCGCCAAAGAGGCCCAGTCCCACAACGAGGGGCGGGTGATGGAACTCGAGAGCATGATCGCCCGGGCCGAGGTCATCGACGTCACCAAGCTGTCGGGCACCAAGATCAAGTTCGGCGCCACGGTGAAGCTCGTCGACGAGGATACCGAGGAAGAGAAGACCTACCAGCTCGTCGGCGAGCCTGAGGCGGATGTCCGTTCGGGGCTGGTCTCGATCACCTCCCCCATCGCCCGCGCCCTCATCGGCAAGGGCGTCGGGGACACGGTGGAGGTGACGACCCCCGGCGGCGGCAAGTCCTACGAGGTCGTCGCGGTACAGTACGGCGTTTGACGCCCGAGGCTCGGACCATGCGCCAGACCGTATTTCGCCGGTCCGTCACGGGCTGGCGGCGGGCATGGATCGGCCTCGTCGCCGTCCTGGCCATGACGTCCCCTGCCCTGGCCGAGGGTCTGTCGTCCCTCGGGGCCACGCGGCTCTCGGCGATCCGCGTCGATGTGGGGCCGCTCCTGGCGGAAGGTGGCGGCGCCCCGGCGGAAGCCTTGCGTGACGATCTCCTCGGCGCGCTGAACCGCGAATTCGCGGACAGGATCGGGGGCGCCGGGCCGGTTCTCGTGGTGAGGATCAAGAGCCTGTCGCTCCGGCCCTATACCGGGAGCGAAGGAGGCCGCAGCGGCTTCGGCGGCGGCTCGCAATCCGATTATCTCGACGGGGAAGCCCTGATCGTCGGTCGACGCGGCGAGGTGCTGGCCCGGCATCCGCAGCTGTCCGCGCTGCCGTCGAGCTCGGGCGGGGCGTGGTACGATCCGGATTCGGAACGTCGCCGCGTCGCCGCGATCGCACAGCATTATGCCGGCTGGCTGCGCCGGGCATTTCCGTCGAACTGACGCCGCCATGTCGATATCGGGAGCGTCCGGCGTGATGCGATCTGCTGGAGAGAAACTCGGCACCGGCCATGCCCCCGATCTCGCTCATGTGGGAGCGTGGATCGTCACCGATGGCAAAGCCGGTGACGAGAACCAGTGTATCGGCCTCGCGGAAACCCTCGGCCTCGATTTCGAGATCCACCGCGTCACGCCCCGTCCCCCCTTCGGCTGGCTCGCCCCGTGGGGACCGATCGACCCGCGCGACCGACCCGGTCATCGCGGCGGCGCCCTGGCCGGCCCGTTTCCCGAGATCGTGATCGCCTCGGGACGCCGCGCGGTCCCCTATCTCCGCGCGATCCGCAAGGCATCGAAGGGCCGGACCTTCACCGCCTTCCTGAAGGATCCCCGGACGGGGCACGACACCGCGGATTTCATCTGGGTGCCGGATTACGACGACCTTCGCGGGCCGAACGTGTTCACGACCCTGACGGCGCCGCATCAGGTGACGGCGGCGCGGCTGGCGGCGGCGCGCCGTTCCCCCGACCCGCGCCTGATGCAACTGCCGAAGCCTCGCGTCGCGGTGCTGATCGGCGGCGACAGCCGCCATCTCAGCTATCGTTCAGCCGACATGAAGCGGCTGCTCGCCAAATTGACGAAACTCGCCGATGGCGGATCGTCGCTCATGCTCACGGTGTCCCGCCGGACGCCGCCTCCCCTGCGGACGGCGCTTCAGCGCCTCGTCGCGGAGAAGGGCGGCTTCTTCTGGGACGGCTCGGGGGCGAACCCCTACGTCTCCCTGCTCGCCCTCGCCGACGCCATCGTGGTCACGTCGGATTCCGCCAACATGGTGGGAGAAGCGGTGAGCAGCGGTGCGCCGGTGCTTCTCTTCGATCTCCCGAAGACCTACATCCGGCACAGGCGGCTCTTTGCCGGACTGGCGATGGCGGGCGCCCTGAAGCCCTTCACCGGTCGTCTGGAAGAGTTGCATTACACCCCCCTCGACGCGACACCGGCCATCGCGGAAGCTCTGGCCCGTGCCTTTGTCGAGCACCGCGCCGGGCTGGCACCTGCGCCGCGGCCGTAGGAGACGTCCGAACCATGGCCCCCCACCATTCCAAGCTCATCATCATCGGCTCAGGCCCCGCCGGCTACACCGCCGCGATCTATGCCGCCCGCGCCATGGTCGAGCCGCTGCTGATCTCCGGCTTCCAGCCCGGCGGCCAGCTCATGATCACCACCGATGTCGAGAATTATCCGGGCTTCGCCGACCCGATCCAGGGTCCGTGGCTGATGGAGCAGATGCGGCTCCAGGCCGAGCATGTGGGCACCAAGATCGTGTCCGAATACATCACTAAGGTCGATCTGCAGGCGCGACCGTTCCATCTGGAGGCGGATTCCGGCGAGACCTACACCTGCGACGCCCTCATCATCGCCACCGGCGCTCAGGCGAAGTGGCTCGGCCTTCCCTCCGAGGCCAAGTTCCAGGGCTTCGGCGTCTCGGCCTGCGCCACCTGCGACGGGTTCTTCTTTCGCGGCAAGGAGGTGGTGGTCGTCGGCGGCGGCAACACCGCCGTCGAGGAGGCGCTCTATCTCGCCAACCTCGCCGCGAAGGTCACGGTGGTGCATCGCCGGGGCGAGTTCCGTGCCGAGCGCATCCTCCAGGAGCGCCTGTTCAAGCATCCCAACGTCGAAGTGGTCTGGCATCACGCGATCGAGGAGATCTGCGGCACCCAGTCACCGCCTTCGGTCACGCATCTGCGCCTGAAGGACGTGCGCTCGGGCGCGATCACGGAGCTCAAGGCGGACGGCGTCTTCGTCGCAATCGGGCATCAGCCGGCGACGGGGATCTTCGAGGGACAACTCGCCATGCGTCACGGCGGCTACATCGAGACGAAGCCGGGCACGACGGAAACGGCGATCCCCGGCGTCTATGCCGCCGGCGACGTCGCTGACGATGTCTACCGGCAGGCGATCACCGCGGCAGGAATGGGCTGCATGGCGGCTCTGGAGGCCGAAAAGTACATCGCGGCCCTCGAACTCGGCGAAACCCCACAGCAGGCTGCAGCGGAATAGGGAAATCTTTGTTCGGCGCCTTGCGTCGGGCATCAACCTAATCGCAAGATCGTTGTCCTAAAACCAGCACGAGCCGAGTTTCATCGGCTCGGCGTCCCATGTTGCCCGGCCGAACCGAATGAAACGGCGGCCGGGCACGCCGAGACACGGCAAGGGCCGATGCCTGACCGTACAGGGTCCGGCATCTGGCGACCGGCTATCGGCACGGGGCTGCGTGAGGGGGTTGGACGCCGTGGACTGGGACAAGATCCGGATCTTCCTCAACGTCGCCGAAGCCGGCAGCTTCACGCGTGCCGGCGACGATATCGGCCTGAGCCAATCGGCGGTGAGCCGGCAGATCAGCGCCCTCGAACGGGAGTTGAAGGCCCCTCTCTTCCACCGCCATGCGCGGGGCCTCATCCTGACCGAGCAGGGCGACCTGCTGTTCCGGGCGGCGCGGGACATGAAGCTGCGCCTGGAGAACACCCGGGCGCGTCTCGTGGAGACGAGCGAGCGGCCGAGCGGCGACCTCAAGGTGACGACGACGACGGGCCTCGGCACCTCGTGGCTCGCCCAGCGCGTCGCCGAATTCCTCGACCTCTATCCCGACGTGCGCGTCGAACTCATCCTCACCAACGAGGAACTCGATCTCGCCATGCGCGAAGCGGACGTCGCCGTCCGGATGCGGCGCCCGGCCCAGCCCGACCTGATCCAGCGGCGGCTGTTCACGGTCCACTACCATGCCTTCGCCTCGGCCGATTACGTGAAGCGGTTCGGCGAACCCAAGGCGATCGCGGATCTCGACAACCACCGCCTCGTGTCCTTCGGCGGCAACGAGCCGTCCTACCTGCTGGCGACCCACTGGCTCTCGACGGTGGGCCGCGAGGGCCAGGAACGGAGGACGATTCACTTCACGGTGAACAACATCGCGGCCCTGCAGAACGCGATGGAGACCGGTGCCGGCATCGGCATCCTCCCCGACTACGCCGTGGAGGGGCAGACCGGCCTCATGCAGGTCCTGCGCGACGTCGAGATGCCGCATATGGAGTCCTACCTCGTCTATGCCGAGGAGATGCGCTCAGTCGCCCGGGTGCAGGCCTTCCGCGACTTCCTCGTGGCCAAGGCCCAGCGCTGGACCTACTGACCGGCAGCCCGCTCAGACGAACAGGCGCTCGTTCTCGAGACCCTTGTAGAGCCCGGCCACCTGCTCGCCGTAGCCGTTGTAGATCAGTGTGGGCACTCGCTGGTCGGTGCCCAGCACACGCTCCGAGGCCTGGCTCCAGCGCGGATGTGAGACCGCCGGGTTCACGTTGGCCCAGAAGCCGTATTCCGAGGCCTGGAGTCCTTCCCAGAAGGTCTTCGGCCGCTCGGCGACGAAGGACAGCTTCACGATCGACTTCACCGATTTGAAGCCATACTTCCACGGCACCGCGAGGCGGATCGGCGCGCCGAACTGATTGGCCAGCGGCTTGCCGTAGATGCCCGTGGCGATGAAGGCGAGGTCGTTGTTGGCCTCCTCCATCGTCAGCCCTTCCACATAGGGCCAGGGATACAGGAACGAGCGCTGTCCCGGCGCCATGGACTTGTCCATGAAGGTTTCCATGCGGAGGTACTTGGCCCCCGATGCGGGCTTCGCCAGGGCCACGAGCTTCGAGAGCGGGAAGCCCGTCCAGGGCACCGACATCGACCAGGCCTCGACGCAGCGGTGGCGGTAGAGGCGCTCCTCGAGGGTCATCTTGCGGACGAGATCGTCGATCCCGATCTCGAACGGCTTCTCGACCAGGCCGTCGATCTTGAGGGTCCAGGGCCGGGTCTTCAGGGCGTTGGCCGCCGGCAGCACGGTCTTGGACGTACCGAACTCGTAGAAGTTGTTGTAATCCGCCGAGAACTTCTCGGCCGTCAGCGGACGGTCCAGCGTATAGGCCTCGTTGCGCGCGGCCGGGTAGAGGCCGCTCGTCGGGTCGGCGGCGGCGAAGGCGCCCTCGACGCCCACGAGGGACGTCGCGGCGAGGCCGGCGGCGCCGCCGAGCAAGGCGCGGCGGTTCAGGAACACGCTCTCGGGCGTGGCGAGGCGCTCAGGCATTTCCCAGCCGCTACGGCGCTTGATGTACATGTGGCGTCCTCGAACAAGAATAGGGATGGCCGCGCAGGGCGGCCTCGTCCCACGAAGATCGGCCCCGCCGCCCATCCGTGCAAGCGGGGCTTATCGTCACCGTTCGGCGAGACGCCGTCGCCGGTTACATCGGGCGGCTCGTCAGGAGCTCGGCGCCGCGTCGCGCAGGGCTCGGCGAAGCACCTTGCCGACATTGGTCTTCGGGAGCGCGTCGTGGAAGACCACGCGCCTCGGCACCTTGTAGCCGGTGAGCTGCTGGCGCGCGTAGGTCCGCAGCGCCTCGACGCCGACGCTGCTGTCCTTGAGCACCACATGCGCGACGACCATTTCGCCGGTCTCCTCGCATGGCGTGCCGATAACGGCGCATTCGAGCACGCCGGGATGGCCGACGAGGATCTCCTCCACCTCGTTCGGATAGACGTTGAAGCCCGAGACCAGGATCATGTCCTTCATCCGGTCGACGATACGCACCTGCCCGTCCGCCTGGAGGATTGCCACGTCGCCGGTGCGGAAATAGCCGTCACCGGTCGTCGCCCGCGCGGTCTCGTCCGGCCGCTTCCAGTAGCCCGCCATGACCTGCGGGCCGCGCACGCAGAGCTCGCCGGGCTCGCCCGGTAGGACGTCCCTGCCCTCGGCATCGCGGATCGCCACATCGGTGGAGGGAACCGGGAAGCCGATCGTGCCGGTCCAATCCGCCCGAGGGTCGTTCACGCAGACCACGGGCGAGGTTTCGGAAAGCCCGTAGCCCTCGACGATGGACTTGCCCGTGATCGCCTTCCACCTGGCCGCCACGGGAGCCTGCACGGCCATGCCGCCGGCGATGACGAAATGAATCCTGGAGAAATCCACCTCCGCGATCTTCGGATGGTTGTTGAGCAGGTTGAACAGCGTGTTCACCCCGGAGAAATGGGTGAAGCGGTTGCCCTTCAGGGTCTTCACGAACCCGTCCACGTCGCGGGGATTGGGAATGAGCAGGCAGCATCCGCCGATGCTCATGAACAGGAAGAAGCATCCGGTGAGGGCGAAGATGTGATAGAGCGGCAGGGCCGTGACCATCACCCGGTCGACCCCGTCGGTTTCCGACACGCAGAACCAGACCCGGCACTGAGCCACGTTGGCGACGACGTTGGCATGGGTCAGCATGGCGGCCTTGGCGGCGCCCGTCGTCCCCCCCGTATATTGCAGGAACGCGAGGTCCTGCGGCCCGACCGACACCGACGCTTTCGGCAGGCTTCGGCCGCGGCGCAGGACCGTCTCGAAGCGCAGCGTCTTGCCCTCGGGCAGACGATAGGGAGGCACCGCCTTCTTGATGTGGCGCGAGACGAGATCGACGATCCGCCCCTTGAGGCCGAGCCCGTCGCCCGGTCCGGCGACGACGATGCGGCCGAGATCGATATCGGCGCCCGCGCTGGCGACGGTATGGGCGAAATTCTCGAGGACGAAGAGCGCCCGAGCCCCCGAATCGTTGATCTGAACCGTCAGTTCGCGCGGGGTATAGAGCGGGTTGACGTTGACCACGACGCAGCCGGCCAGGAGGATCCCGTAGATCGCCGCCGGATAGGCCGGCACGTTCGGCATCATGACGGCGATCCGGTCGCCCTTGCCGAACCCTTCGGCCACCAGCCAGGCCGCGATCGCGTCGGCGGAGGCGCCGAGTTCGGCATAGGTGATGGACTTGCCGAAACAGCGGATCGCCGGGCGGGCGGCACATTCCGTCGTGCTGAGGCGCAGGATGTCCACGAGGGTGCGCTGGCTGGCGACGTCGATCTCGGCGGGTATGCCGGGCGGATACATGGAGAGCCATGGGCGCACGGAAACCGGCCCGGGGGCCGTGCCTTGGATCATCTCGATCCTCCCTCTGATGTGCGCGGCAGATTGTTATCCGCGCAGCGGCTTTGTGCCGCGTTTGTTCATATGTAAACTATCTTTTCGGCGACTCTGTCACCGGATCAATCCACAACGGAGAGTGTATCGGGTTTCTTCCGACGCGATCTGTCACGAAGCGCCAGCCAGACCAGTATGGCATGAGGCAGAAACGCGGCGAGAACCAGAGACATGCCCATCCCTGCCTCGCCGGCCGACATTGCGCGGCGGGGCCATGGCCCGAAACCGGCCGGATGGGCCTGCCCGATCACCGCGAAGGCGAACCAGAGGGCGAGAAAGCCCGTTCCGCAGCGGAAGAGACCGATCGCGAGGCGGCGGCCCCATGACGGGGCGGACGCACCACCGCCGATCAGGATCCGGCTCACGGCCAAGGCCGACCCGAAGACGAAAGCCGACGCCGCGGCGCCGATCGCAAAGGCGGCATTCATGGGCTGGTAGGTGAGGAAGGTCATGCCGCCGGTGGCGAAGCCCGCCCGGAGAACGAGACCGCCGAAGGTCGGATAGAGGCCGAGGGCGAGGAGCAGCGCGGCCCCCGCCAAGGCCCCGGCGATGCGCCTGGGCAGGGACGCCGTGCCCGTCGCCGCCATCGCGACGATCCGCGCGAGAGCGTAGATCAGCGCGAAGGTGAAGAGCGGGTATTGCAGCAGGAAGAACCCGTAGAACCGCGCCGCCAGATCGGGCGGCAGCGCCGAAGCCTGGCTCAGGCCGGCGAGGGCCGTGGCGCAGACCGCGAGCACCGCAGCGATGACCGGAAGTGCCGCAGCCATGACAGACAGTGCCGCGGCTGCGGGAGGAGAGGCGGCGGCCGGGACAAGCACCGCGGACGCGCCGCCGGACGCCATCACGCCTCGTAATTGTCGCGCACGAGCCGGTCGAGGAGACGCACACCCCAGCCGGCGCCCCAGCTCCGATTGATCTCGCTGGGGCTCGACGACATCGCGACACCGGCGATGTCGAGATGCGCCCACGGCACGTCGTTGACGTAGCGCTTGATGAAGGACGCGGCGGTGGCCGCGCCGCCATGGCGCCCGCCGGTGTTCTTCATGTCGGCGAATTTCGAGTCGATGGCCTTGTCGTAGGCCGGGATCAGCGGCATCCGCCACACCGCCTCGCCGGTGGCCTCGCTGGCGGCGGCGATCTTGGCGGCGAGCGCATCGTCGTTGGAGAACATGCCGGCGATGTCCTGGCCGAGGGCGACGATGATCGCCCCGGTGAGGGTCGCCAGATCGATCATGAATTTCGGCTTGTAGGCACTCTGCACGTGCCAGATCACGTCGGCGAGGACGAGGCGCCCCTCGGCGTCGGTGTTGATGATCTCGATGGTCTGGCCGGACATGGAGGTGACGATGTCGGCCGGGCGCATGGCGTTGCCGTCCGGCATGTTCTCGACGATGCCGATGGCGCCGATGGCGTTGACCTTCGCCTTGCGCGAGGCGAGCGCGAACATCGTGCCGACGACGCAGGCGGCGCCGCCCATATCGCCTTTCATGTCTTCCATGCCGCCGGCGGACTTGATCGAGATGCCGCCGGAATCGAAGCAGACGCCCTTGCCGATGAAGGCGATCGGCGCTTCCGACGCATCGTCGCCGCCGTTCCAGCGCATGACCACGACGCGGGCCTCGCGCGTGGAGCCCTGCGCGACGGCGAGGAGCGCTCCCATGCCGAGGGCCTCGAGTTTGCCGGGACCGAGAACCTCGACCTCGACGCCGAGCTTGGTCAGTTCCTCGGCGCGCCGCGCGAATTCCTCGGGATAGAGAACGTTCGGCGGCTCGTTGATGAGTTCACGCGCCAGGAGGACGCCGCCGGCCACGGCCTCCGAGACCTTGGAAGCCGCCTCCGTCGCCGAGGGATCGGCGACCATGAGGGTGAGCGCGGTGACGCGGGCTTCCTCGCCCTCCGGCTTCTTCTTCGTCTTGTAGCGGTCGAAGCTGTAGACGCGCAGACGCGCGCCGAGGGCGAAATCGGCGGCGTTCGCGGGGCTCACCGAGGAGCCTGGCCAATCGAGGGCGACATGGGCCTGGCGGCCGCTCACCTTGCTGGCCGCATAGCCGCCCAGAGCCGGCCAATCGATCTTGGCGCGGTCCTTCTCCGAACCGAGGCCGATGACGAGGAGCCGGTCGGCATCGATCCCGGCGGGGGCCGGGAGTGCCAGGGACGTCAGCGACTTGCCCTTGAACCGCTCGCTCGCGGCGGCGCGCGCCAGCAGGTCGGCCGCGCCGCGGCCAAGCGCCTGCGCGACCGTGGGCGAAAGGGCCAGATCATCTCCGACGAAGAGAACGATGTCGCCGTGGCCGACCGGGCCGAGCGGCCCGAATGCGATCGTGATACCGTCCGCCATAAGTCACGCTTTCCGAAGGTCTGAATTGGTCCGTGCGGCCCGACACACGGCGCCGCGACGCTCCCTGTGTACCCGTTGATGCGAAGAACGCAACGCGATCCGGCCGCCGCGAAAGCGCCTGATTTGAAGCGCCCCAAGGCGATCGACATCGGTGGACGGGTGCGATGCCGGGGGGCATGAGGAAGGCCCGTGGGACGCGTCCCACGCAAGCCGCGCGTAAGGCCCGCCACGAGATCCGATGACGCAGATCGAGCGCTACATATTCAGGATCGCGGCCGGGGCCTTCCTCGCTTGCCTGATCGGCCTCACGGGCACGATCTGGGTGACGCAGGCCCTGCGCGAACTCGACCTGATCACGGCCAAGGGCCAGACCCTCATCGTCTTCTTCCTGATCACCGGATTATCGGTGCCGACGCTGATCACCGTGATCGCGCCCGTGGCCCTGTTCATCGCCGTGGTCTACGCCCTGAACCGGCTGAACGGCGATTCCGAGCTCATTGTCATGTCGGCGGCCGGCATGCAGCCGCGGCGCATCCTTCGCCCGTTCCTCACTCTGGGGCTCATCGTGAGCGCCGGCGTCGCCTTCCTCACCATCCAGGTGATGCCGTCCTCGTTCCAGGAACTGCGCGACGTGCTGACCCGCGTGCGCGGCGACTTCATCGCGAACGTGGTGAAGGAGGGCCAGTTCACCGAGCTCGACAGCGGCATCACCTTCCATTTCCGCGAGCGCGGCCCGGGCGGAACGCTGCAGGGCATCTTCATCCAGGACAAGCGCGAGGCCGGAAAGACGGTGGTCTATCTCGCCGAGCAGGGTCAGGCTGTGGATTACGAGGGCCAGAGCTACCTCGCCCTTGAGAAGGGCAGCATCCACCGGCAGCAGAAGGATTCTCGGGATTCCTCGATCATCACCTTCGAGCGCTACACGGTGGACCTCGCGGCCTTCACCCCCCCGGACGGCGAGACCGTCTACAAGCCGCGCGAACGGTCGACGGCGCAGCTTCTCTTCCCCGATACGACCGAGACCTATTACCAGTCGCAGAAGGGCCGCTTCCGCGCGGAAGTGCACGACCGGCTCTCGGCCTGGCTCTACCCGCTCGCCCTGACCCTCATCGCTTTCGCGGCACTCGGCGACCCGCGCACCACGCGCCAGGGGCGCGGCCTCGCCATGGCGGGCGCCGTCGTCGCCGTCATCGTCCTGCGCATCGCGGGCTTCGCGGCCAGCAGCGCGGCGGTGCGAAGCCAGGGCGCCGTCGTCGCGATCTACGCCGCCCCCGCCCTGGCGCTGGCGATTTCCTGCCTGATCGTCTTCAACGGTGCCGCGGTGCGGGACTGGAACGCGCGCGTCTCCAGGACCCTCTCGAATCTCGGCCGCGCCGTGATGCGTCGACCGCGCCTCGGCGACGGGTGAGGACGCCGCCATGATGATCGGCTTCACCCTCGGACGCTACTTCGCCCTGCGCTTCCTGCGCACGGTGCTCGGCGTGTTCATCACCGTCTTCGCCTTGGTCTACACGCTGGATTTCGTCGAATTGCTGCGCCGGGCGGGCGACACGGAGGGCGCGTCCACAAGTTTGATGGCGCAGCTCTCGCTCTATCGCACCCCGGCGGTGGCCGAGGGCGTGCTGCCCTTCGCGATCCTGTTCGGCTCCATGGCGGCGCTGCTCCAGCTGTCGCGCAAGCTCGAACTCGTGGTGGCGCGGGCCGCGGGCATCTCGGCCTGGCAGTTCCTCCAGCCCGGCATCCTGGTGGCGCTGGCCATCGGCGCCTTCACGGTGGGGATCTACAATCCGGTCTCCGCCGCGATGAAGCAGCGATCCACCGAAATCGAGGCGAGGATCTTCGCGAAATCCACGAAGGCGAATTCCGGCAAGGACCTGTGGATTCGCCAGAACAGCCTCGACGGCCAGGCGATCCTGCGTGCCGGGACGGCGATCGAGGGCACGACCACCCTGGCCGGCGTGTCGGTCTATACGTTCGACGAGGCCGGGGTCTTCGTGTCGCAGATCGAGGCCGCACGCGCGACGCTGCATGACGGATACTGGACCCTTCAGGACGCGCGGCTCCTCACCAAGGGCCAGCCCCCCGAGAGTTACGACACCTACATTCTCGCCTCGAACCTCGACGCCGGACAGGTGAAGCAGCGCTTCACACCCCCGGAATCTGTGCCTTTCTGGCAACTGAACGATACCATCGCACGCACGGAGAGGGCGGGGTTGGATGCGACGCGCTACCGACTCCAGTATGATGTCCTCATGGCGAGGCCCGTTCTCTTTGTTGCCATGGTGCTCGTGGCAGCCAGCGTTTCCTTAAGGTTCTTCCGCTTTGGTGGAGTGGGCAAGCTTGTGCTTGGCGGTGTGGCGGCGGGGTTCTTCCTCTACGTCGCGCGGCAGGTCATGGAAGGCCTCGGCGCATCAGGCATCGTGTCGCCCCCGGTGGCGGCATGGTTCCCGGCCGTGGTAGGGAGTCTTCTCGGTACGCTCACGCTTCTCTATCAGGAGGACGGCTGATGCCGTTGTCGGTGACGGGACGCGAAACGAGGCCGAGGCAGAGGTTGGGACACGGGTTGCGTACAGTCTCCGACATCGCGAAGCTCGCCGGGTTACTGGCGTTCGTCTCCGGCGCCGCGCTCACGCTCGGCTCCGATGGTGCGAGCGCGCAGGCTGCCGGCCAGAGCGACAGGGGCCAGGCCCGCAAGGCTGCGGCGCCCAAATCCGCTGTGGCACCCAAGGCCGCCGCGCAGCCCGCTCCTGCCCCCACGGGCAAGCCGGCCGAGCGGCTCCTCGTCGAGGCCGCCGAGCTGATCTACGACAACGACAACAACACCGTCACGGCGCGCGGCAATGCCGAACTGCATTACGGCCCGCGCACCCTGCAGGCCGACCGCGTGCGTTATGACAGGGCCAGCAGCCGCGTCTTCGCCGAGGGCAACGTCCGTCTCACCGACGAGACCGGCGCCGTCGTGACCGGCGACACGATGGAACTGACGGACGATTTCCGGAACGGGTTCGTCGACGCCCTGCGCATCCAGCAGACCGTGGAAATGCGGGGCCAGCCGGTCCGCACGCGTTTCTCCGCGCCGCGCGGCGAGCGGGTGGACGGCGAACAGACGACCTTCGAATCCGGCACCTACACCGCCTGCGAGCCGTGCAAGAACAATCCGGAGACGCCGCCTCTGTGGCAGGTGCGCGCCGCCAAGATCATCCACAACAACGAGACTCACACGATCGGGTTCGAGGAATCGACCCTCGAGATCGCCGGTATCCCCGTCGGTTACCTGCCCTATTTCGAGGCGCCGGACCCGACGGTGAAGCGCAAGACCGGCTTCCTCACGCCGCGCTTCATCACCTCCACCGCCCTCGGCAGTGGCATCTCGACGCCGTTCTTCATCAACGTCGCGCCGAATTTCGACATCACCCTGACGCCGTCCTTCCTGAGCGAGCAGGGTATCCTCGGCCAGGGTGAGCTGCGTCACCGGCTCGACACCGGAACTTACACCATCCGCGCCAGCGGCATCTTCCAAACGACGCCCAGCGCCTTCCTTCCCGGGCCGCTCGGCGCGGGAGACCGCGACTTCCGTGGTTCGATCGAGACCACGGGCCAGTTCTACATCAACGACCGGTGGCGCACGGGCTGGGACGTGGTCGGCGTCACCGACAAGTGGTTCCTCGACAATTACCGCGTCCGCAATTCGAGCATCACCACGGATTACTTCCGTGAGGCGGTCTCGACGGCCTACCTGATCGGCCAGGGCGACCGCTCCTGGTTCGAGGCGCGCGCCTACTATTTCAAGGGTCTGTCGAGCTACGATTGGCAGAAGGAGCAGCCGGTCGTCGCGCCGGTGATCGATTACGACAAGCGCATCAACGGTCCGGGCTTCCTCGGCGGCGAAGTGCGTTTCGAGGCCAACATCACCCATCTCGACCGTGAAGCCACGGATTTCCAGGCGATTCCGCGCACGGGCTCCTACTACTTCAATCCCACGGTCAACGGGACGACCTACTCGCTCTACGAGACCTGCACCACCTTCACGCGCAGCACCTGCATCATCCGCGGCCTGTCGGGGAGCAACACCCGCGCATCCGCGCAGCTGTCATGGCGCCGGACCTTCATCGACGATGCCGGCCAGGTCTTCACCCCGTTCGCCTATCTGCGCACGGACGCCTTCTTCGTCGATCCGCGCAATTCCGGCTATCAGAACGCCCTCGCGCAGACGATCAGCACCACGGATTCGGATTTCTCAGGGCGGGTGATGCCGGCGGTGGGTCTCGATTACCGCTATCCCTTCGTGAGCAATTTCGGCCCCCTCGGCGTCCACACCCTCGAACCCATCGCGCAGGTCGTGATCCGTCCGAGCGAAACGCATATCGGCCGCCTGCCCAACGAGGACGCGCAGAGCCTCGTCTTCGACGACACGTCGCTGTTCGAGTGGGACAAGTTCTCCGGCTACGACCGTGTCGAAGGCGGCGTCCGCACCAATCTCGGCGCGCAATACTCGGTGGTGACGCCGTCGGGCTGGTACGCGAACGTGATGTTCGGCGAATCCATCCAGGTCGCCGGGGTCAACTCGTTCCGTCGGGGCGATCTGGCCAATGTCGGCCTCGATTCCGGCCTGGAGCGCCGGGAATCCGATTATGTCGGACGCTTCCAGCTCTCGCCCAACCAGAACATCAGCTTCGTCACCCGTGCGCGGTTCGAGCAGCGGGACTTCACCGTCAACCGCCTGGAGACGGGCGTCATCGCGCGCCTCAACCCCTTCGCGCCCATCGACCTGTCGATGTTCTATTCCTACTACGCCGCCCAGCCCCTGCTCGGTTTCAACAACCGCAGAGAGGGCCTGACCGCCTCGGCGACCTACCACATTACCCCGAACTGGTTCGTCACCGGCTCGGCCCTCGTCGATCTCACGCACTATCTCGACGTGCGCGATAATTTCGCCAACGCCTACACCTCCTATCTCGCCAATCCCGTGGGCGCGGCGCCGGTCTATACCAATCCCGGCCGCGCCAACCTCGCCGGATTGAGCATCGGCGGCGGTTATCAGGACGAGTGCACCACCTTCTCGCTCAACTACATCGTCTCTCCGACGGCCGCGGCCCTGGGCGTCACGGAGCGCAACCGCACCGTGCTGCTGCGCGTCGAGTTGAAGACCCTCGGCGAAGTCGACCTGCGGCAGAACGTCAACATCGCGAGCACGGCCGACGGCATCGCGGCGACCCGGTGAGATCGGGCGAGAACCCGGCCTCGCCTTCTTCCGGCGACGACAGCAGGCCATGACGGTGCACAGACCCATTGCGCTCACGATGGGCGATCCCGCCGGTATCGGGCCGGAGATCGCCCTCATGGCCTGGCTGGCCCGGGACGAAGGGGCCGGGCTTCCGCCGTTCTTCCTCATCGGCGATCCCGATTTCATTGAGGCGCGGGCGAGCAGCCTCGGCTTTCAGGTGCCGGTGGCGGAGGTCGGACCCGATCTCGCGGTCGAGGTCTTTTCGCGCGCGCTCCCGGTCATGCCCCTGCCGAGCGGCACGCGTGTCGGCGCCGTGGCGGGACGGCCGAGCGCGGCCGATGCCGGCGCGACCCTCGAATCGATCATGACGGCGGTCGGTCTGGTCCGGTCCGGCGAAGCGATCGCCCTCGTCACCAATCCGATCGCGAAATACGTCCTGACCAGCGTCGGCTTCGCCTATCCCGGCCATACCGAGTTCCTCGCGGCCCTGGCGGCGGAGCCCGGCAAGGCCGCGCCGCTCCCCGTGATGATGTTGTGGAGCGAGACGCTGGCGGTGGTTCCGGTGACGATCCACGTCGCCCTTCGCCGCGTGCCCGATCTGTTGACGCAGGACCTCGTGGTCCGGACGGCACGCATCGTGGCGCGGGACCTGACGGAACGCTTCGGCATCCCCCATCCCCGCCTCGTCTTGTCGGGGCTGAACCCCCATGCGGGTGAGGCCGGCACGATGGGGACGGAAGACCGCGACGTTCTGGAACCCGCCGTGGCGCAGCTCCAGGACGAAGGGATCGACATCAGAGGCCCGCTTCCGGCGGATACGCTGTTCCATCCCCGCGCCCGGGCGGCCTACGACGTCGCGCTGACGCCGACCCACGACCAGGCCCTGATCCCGATCAAGACCATCGCCTTCGACGATGGCGTCAACGTCACGCTGGGTCTGCCCTTCATCCGGACCTCGCCCGATCACGGCACCGCCTTCGACATCGCGGGCAAGGGCGTGGCGCGGCCGGACAGTCTGACGGGCGCCCTGCGGCTCGCCGCCAGACTCGCGGGGCAACAGGCATGAGCGAGGACGGGCTTCCCCCCCTGCGCGAGGTCGTGCTGAAGCACGATCTCGCTCCGAAGAAGGCGCTGGGGCAGAACTTCCTGTTCGACCTCAACCTCACCGGGCGGATCGCCCGCGCCGCCGGCCCGCTGGAAGGGGTCACGGTGGTGGAGGTGGGGCCGGGCCCCGGCGGCCTGACCCGCGCCCTCCTCTCTGCCGGTGCCGCCCGCGTAGTCGCCATCGAGCGCGACCCCCGCGCCCTGCCGGCGCTGGCCGAGATCGCCGCGCATTATCCGGGCCGCCTCGACGTGGTCGATGCCGACGCGCTGAAATTCGAT
This sequence comes from Methylobacterium sp. WL19, assembly GCF_008040005.1. NCBI lineage: Bacteria > Pseudomonadati > Pseudomonadota > Alphaproteobacteria > Hyphomicrobiales > Methylobacteriaceae > Methylobacterium > Methylobacterium sp. WL19. The sequence continues at coordinate 20,667 of NZ_VRVC01000005.1, read as the reverse complement.
CCGCGCCCCCTCGTCGGTGAAGGAAAGGTGCGGATCGTCGCCAACCTTCCCTACAATGTCGGAACCCCCCTGCTGACAGGCTGGCTCACCGAAGCGGCCTGGCCGCCATGGTGGGACTCCCTCACGCTGATGTTTCAGCGCGAGGTCGCCGAGCGGATCGTCGCGGACGAATCCGACCGGGCGAATTACGGGCGCTTGGGCGTCCTGTGCGGCTGGCGCACCGAGGCGAACATCCTGTTCGACGTGGCGCCCTCGGCTTTCGTGCCGCCCCCCAAGGTGACATCGAGCGTCGTGCACCTCAGGCCGAGGCTCGCCCCCCTGCCCTGTTCGGTGACGGCACTCGAACGGGTGACACGGGCGGCGTTCGGCCAGCGCCGCAAAATGTTGCGCCAGAGCCTGAAAGCGGCAACGCCCGACCCGGCGCGCCTGCTTGACGCGGCGGGGATCCCCGAGACGGCCAGGGCGGAAGAGGTGCCAGTCTCGGGCTTCGTCGCGATGGCACGGGCGCTGGACTGAAGCCCGCCCGGACGACGACGCCGTGTGGTTGTCCAGGCGGGGCCGCCGCAGGGGCGACGGCCGTAATCGTTCAGAACTTGCCGAGCATCGGGAAATCGACGTTCAAGGCCGATTCGGCGGCCAGCGGCGCCTCGCGCCGGCGCGGCTTGCGGTTGATCACCTGTTTCAGCTTCGATTTCAGCACGGACATGTCGAACGGCTTCAGGATGAAGGCATCGGCGCCGGCCTGGTGCGCGAGGTTGATGTCCTCGAAATCGAACGACGCCTCGGTGAGGATGAAGGGCGTGTTCATGAGCGCGTCGTCGCCGCGGATCTCGCGCAGGAGCGTCAGCCCGTCCATCGGCTCCATCATCAGGTCCGAGATCACAAGGGCGTATTTGCGCTCGCGCAAACGCTCCAGCGCTTCGGGACCGCTGGTCACGCCGTCGACATCGGGGAAACCGATCCGCGTCATCAGCAGGATGACCAGCTTCAGCAGTTTCTCCTGATCGTCGACGATCAGGATCGGTGGGGTCTCACTCATGGGCTTTCGAAGCTCAAAGTCGGATATCCGACATCAGGAAGGCTGGGACGCAGCATCAGACGAAGAGATGGTCGATGCCCTGTTTGGCCAGCGATTCGGCCTGCAGGGCAACGGCGAGAGAATGGATCACCCCGCCTTTCGGAGTGCCGCGCTGAAACATCGGCAGCAGGCCGGCCTTCTGGAAGATCGCGTCGTTCGCCGGGTTGCGGATGACGGTCACGAACGAATTGACGAATTCCCGCTTCACGATCTCGCGCCACTCGACGATCTGCACGTCGCGATGCCGGGTATCGTTGCTGATCCGTCCGAAGGTGTCGTTCACGGAGGTGCGCTCGCCTTCGATGATCTGGGCGGCGAAATTCTGCTCCACCAGCAGGAAGCTCGTGATGACGGAGAATTCGTTCTTCTTCTGCGCCTGCCGCGTGATCTCGCCGAGCTGGCGAGTCCGGCCCGCCGCATCGGCGGCGAGATTGAGGCGCGAGAAATAGATGAGATGGACGAGGGTCGTCCGCTTGCTCTTCATGATCCCTCTCCGTTGCGCCAACGGCCCGACGATAACCGACCTGGGCATAACGCTGGGTAAACGACGCCGGCACTCTATCACGAAACCGGCAAAAGCTGCCGGGGCATTCCAGGCAAATGTCGGTTCTTGCCGGCCATCTAAAGAACTAATCTTGTATTTTCAATGAGTTAGATTTGGCATCCCGCTTGCGGATGATGGCATGAACCGATCTCGGTCCACATTATTTTCAACAAAGGTTGCCGGTCATGGATGTGTTTTCCGCGTTGCAGACGGCGGTCTCGGGCATGAAGGCCCAGGGCTTCTCCCTCGAGAACATCTCCGGCAACATCGCCAACTCGCAGACCACGGGCTTCAAGCGGGTCGATACCAGCTTCGTCGACCTCGTCGCCGAGCAGGCACCCAGCCGTCAGGTCTCTGGCAGCGTCAGGGCGAATTCCGTCCTGACCAACTCGATCCAGGGCAACATCATCGCGACCGAGACACCGACCAACATTGCCTTGAATGGACCGGGCTTCTTCGCCGTGCAGACGAAGACCAGTGACGTCAACGGCCAGACCTCGTTCTCGCCGGAAAATCTTTACACACGCCGAGGCGACTTCAAGCCGGACGACGAAGGCTATCTCCGCAACGGTGGCGGCGCCTACCTCACCGGGACCAATCTGAACCCCATCACGGGCAACGCCACAAGCCAAGGTCCGATCCAGATCTCGAAATTGCCTATCCCCGGTAAGGCAACGAGCGCGATCAACTATGCGGCGGAGCTTCCACAAGCCCCCTCTAAAGATCTGGTTGGAACGGGCCTTGCTGGCAACCCTAATCCGATCGTACTGACGGGAGTGGGAGGCGGAACCGTTGCCTCGGGAGTTGAGGCAAAAAAACTCATGGACGGCAGTATGGCAGGTCCAATGCTGACGACATACTCCGCCATTGGAGCACCTGTAGACCTGAAAACAGTATGGACAAAAATTCAAGACGCAGCTGCAGCCACAACGATTACGAACGATGATGGCACTACAACTGCAGTTCCCGCAAAGAATGCCGTATGGAATTTATTCTACGCCAACGACACTACGGTGAGCGGTGCGGACTCTTCATGGAAGAACGCGGGAACAGCCTTCGAATTCGACGCGGGCGGCACGCTCCTGAAGCCAGATGGGGGATCCATCACGCTCGCCGCGCCGACGATCGACGGTGTGGCTCTCGGACCGATCACCATCAATTATGGCCAGGGATTAACGGCTTTCGGAAAAGGGGAAGTTGTAACATCGAAGCTTAATCAGGACGGATTTACATCAGGCTCATACAAAGACAGCTATATCAGCGAAGATGGAGATGTCGTTGCTAACTACAGCAACGGAAATTCTGTTACTATTGCTAAAGTCAAGGTTGTGCAGTTCACAAACCCCGACGGGTTGAAGGCAGACTCATCAGGAAATTATCGGCAGACGCTCGATTCAGGGAATCCCCTGGTTGGCCTCAATGGCACGACGATCGAAGGCCAGAATATCGAGCAGTCGAATACGGACATTGCGAGCGAATTTTCTAAGATGATCGTAACCCAACAGGCCTATTCTGCGAACACGAAGGTCATTTCGACCGCGCAGGACATGATGTCCTCGTTGATCAATATCATCCGCTGAGTTCCGAGGTTTCCGGTGACGTAAAGGGAGGGCAAGCGTGTCGTTATCAGCCCTGAACACGGCCATGGCCGGCCTGAAGACCACTCAGGCCGCCATCGGCATCGTCTCGCAGAACATCGCGAATGTCGGCACCACCGGCTATGTCAAGCGCTCGCTCGACACTGTCGCCCAGGGGCCCGGCAATTCCGGCGTTGCCCTCGGCACGATCGACCGGGTCTTCGACGAGAATTCGTTGAAGCAGCTGCGGCTGGAGACGTCCGGCGCGTCCTATACGGGCATGATGGCGGACGTCCGGACCCAGCTCGACAAGCTCTACGGCACGCCCGGCACGACGAGCGCCCTCGACGGGGTGATGAACAGCTTTACCCTGGCGCTCCAGACCCTCGGCGCTGCCCCGGACTCCGCGCCCGCCCGCTCCGCCGTGGTCGCGGCGGCATCGAACCTCGCGACGAAGATCGGAAGCATCGCAGAGGGGGTCCAATCCCTGCGCACCGCGACCGAGAGCCAGCTCTCCAACGATACGTCGGCGGCGAGCGGCCTGCTCTCGTCCATCGCCCAACTCAACGTCAAGATCGCGGCCACCAGCGACGATGGGTCCAAGGTCGCCCTGCTCGACCAGCGCGACCAGGCCCTCAATTCCCTCTCCGGCTATCTCGACGTGCAGGCCTCGGTGCAGCGCGACGGGACCGTCACGGTCATGACCAATTCCGGCATGACCCTGGTGGACCGGGCCAGCGCGGCGAGTTTGAGCTTCGACGGCCGCGGCACGCTCGGTCCAGAGGACAGCTACTCCGCGGACCCGGCCCAGCGCGGCGTCGGAACCATCACGGCGACCACGCCGGGCGGCGGAACGATCGATCTGGTGGCCTCGAACGCGATCCGCTCGGGCTCGCTGGCCGCCGGAATCGAGCTGCGCGACACGGTTCTGCCCCAGGCCCAGCGCCAGCTCGACGATCTCGCGGCGGGCCTGTCGCGGTCGCTGTCCGATACGTCGGCGGTGGGCACGCCCGCCTCCACGACGACCGGAGCGGGTTTTGACATCGACCTGACCGGCCTCAGCGCCGGCAACGCCATCACGATCAGCCTCAAGGATGACAAGGGCGCCCAGCGCAACCTGATCCTGGTTCCGTCCAAACTGAATCCGCCCGCCGCCGTGAACCGGACCGATGTCGCCGACCCGCTGGCGACCATCGTGCCGTTCACGCTGGAGAGCGACCCGGCCAAGCTCGGCGCCTCGATCGCCGCTGCCCTCGGCTCGTCATTCACCGTGACGTCCAACGGCACTGTCGGCAAGGAAGGCGCGGTCAGAATCCTGACCCCGGCGAACGGGACCACGACGATCCAAGGGATCAGCGCCAGCGTCACCCAGTCGAAAACAGCCGACGACGTGACGAATGGCAAGCCGCAGATCCCGCTCTTCGTCGATGGCGGCGGCCAGGCCCGTCTCTTCACCGGCTCGTTCGATGGCGGCTCGCAGCTGACGGGCTTTGCTCAACGCATCGGCGTGAACCCGGCGGTGGCGGCGAAGACCGAATCGCTGGTGAAGATGTCGTCATCCACTCCCGCCAACGACGTATCGCGACCGCAATACCTCCACAACGCCCTCACGACCGCCAACCGGACCTTCTCGGCGGCGAGCGGAATCGGCGGCATCAGCGCCCCCTTCACGACCTCGGTTCAGGACTTCACCCAGAAGATCATCGACGCCCAGGGCGCCGCCACCGCGACCGCACAGTTTCTCGACGAAGGGCAGAGCATCGCTCTGGCGACGGCGCAGAGTCGGTTCGCGGGCACATCCGGCGTCAAGATCGACGAGGAGATGTCGAAGCTCGTCGGGTTGCAGACGGCTTATACCGCCAATGCCCGCGTCCTCACGGCCGCGCGCGACATGCTGGACACGCTTCTCCGGATCTAGAGATTCCTCACGGACTTCCTGTCCGTGAGGTTGCTCCAGGTCTTCTTTCCGCATTTCGTTCTTCCGAAACGTGGGCTCCACGGTTCGGGTCACTTGTCCGGCGTCTTCCAACGGTCATACCCGTGAAGACCCTTTCGCCGAGGTCACGATGACGATCAGCGCCTTCACGGCAGGCACCTATTTTCAGGATCGCAACACAGCGAATCTGGTCAGCCAGAAGGCGCGCCTCGATGCGTTGACGACCCAGCTCAGCACCGGACGCAATGCGGAGACGTATGGCGGCATCGGCTCTGCGCGAACCACCAGCCTCTCTGCCCACGCCTCGCTTAGCGCGCTCGATGGCTACGATGCCGCGATCAACGCGAACACCACGCGGGTGACGGTCGCCAGTTCGGCGGTGACACAGCTCTCCAACCTCAGCGGCATCGTCCAGGGTTCGTTGAATAGCGGGTCGATCGCGTCCGGTTCGAACGCCGTGCAGGTAGCCAGGAACAGCCTGGACGCCGCCGTGGACGCCTTGAACCAGGACGTCGCCGGTAATTACATCTTCGGCGGTCGCGATTCCGACGCCCCGCCCGTCGCCTCGTCGGATGCGATCCTCAACGGCGTGCCCAGCCGCAACCTCGACGGCCTCAAGACCGTGGTGAGCGAGCAGATCGCCGCCGATCTCGGCCCGAACGGCAATGGCCGCATCGCCACGAGCGTGTCGGGCTCCACCGTGACGGTCAGCGAAGAGGGTACCGGAGCCGGAGGCACGGAGGCGCGTGCGAATTTCGGCTTCAGCCTCGTCTCTGCGGCGAGTTCGAACCCGGCGGCCATCACGGCGGGGCCGATGACGGCGCGCACGAACCCGGACGTCACCTTCTCCGTGGCCAATGCGCCGGCGGAAGGCGACCGCATCCGCGTGGCGATCAACCAGCCCGACGGAACCCAGAGTTTCACCGACCTGATCGTCACCGCCAATCCTCCGGCGGATTCCACCAACACGATCCCGCTCGGTACGGCCGCCGAGACCGCCGCCGCCCTCACCAAGAAGTTCCAGGGCCAGCCCGTTGCCAGCATCCAGGGCAAGGCCTCCCTCGGGCTCGCGGCGAATTTCGGCGCCGGCACGCCGGCTTCGGTGGAGCTCAACGTGAAGACCCCTCCGGCGGCGGGGGACACGCTGACCTTCAAGCTCGCGCTTCGCGACGGCACCACGCAGACGATCACGCTGACCGCGAAGGCGAATGCGGATGCGAAGTCCACCACCGAGTTCTCGCTGACCGGTGACGTCGCCGCCAACATCTCCACCGCCCTGTCGAACGCGCTGAAGGAGACGGCGGGGACGACCCTCTCGGCGAGTTCGGCGTCGCGCGCCACCCAGGATTTCTTCGCCGGGTCGAAGACCGAGGGTCTTGCGCCGCGCCGCGTATCGGCGGACGGGAACGGCTACGCGGAAGGGGCCAGCGCCACGACCGTCATTTGGTACACCGGCGACGATACCTCCACCGATCCACGGGCGACGGCATCGGTGCAGATCGGCTCGGACCGAAAGATCGGCATCGGAGCCCAGGCCAACGAGGCGCCGATCCGCGCGGTCCTCGCCGGGATCGCGCAGGTCGCGGTGCAGAGTTTCACCACCACGCAGACCGGAACGTCGGAGGCCGCACGCTACCTCGCCGTCGCGGAACGCTCACGCTCGGTTCTCACCTCCACCAACGGGCGCGAGGGATTACAGGCCATCGCCAGCGATCTCGGCCTCGCGGCCAAGACCATGACGGAGACGAAGGCCGACAACCGCGCCGCCAGGGCCACCCTTCAGGACAGTCTCGACGGCGTCGATACGGTCTCCCTCGAGGAAGTGACAGCGAAGCTCCTGGCGCTCCAGAACCAGCTTCAGGCGAGCTACCAGGTAACCTCGATGCTCTCGAAGCTGACGCTGACGAACTACCTCTCCTGAATCAGGCCGCCGCCAGGCCGCGCTGGCGCAGCAGCGGATCGATGCTCGGCAGGCGGCCGCGGAAGGCGGTGTAGGCCTCGCCGGGGTCACGCAGGTTTCCGGCCCCGTAGACGAACTTGCGCAGGCGCGCCGCCGTCTCGGGGTGGAAGATGTCGCCGGCCTCGCGGAACGCGTCGAACGCATCGGCATCCAGCACCTCGGACCAGAGGTAGCTGTAATAGCCGGCCGCATAGCTATCGCCGGAAAAGATATGCGCGAAATGCGGCGAGCGGTGCCGCATGGAGATCTCCGCCGGCATGCCGATGCGCTGCAGGGCGTCGGCCTCGAAGGCCAGGACGTCGAGCCCGTCCTCGCCGCCGCTCGATAGATGCAGCGTCATGTCGACGATCGCCGAGGCGGTGTACTCGATGGTGGCGAAGCCCTGATTGAAGGCACGCGCCGCGAGCATGCGCGTGAGCAGGTCTTCCGGCATCGGCTCGCCGGTGCGGTAATGGCGTGCATGGGCGCGCAGCACTTCCGGCTGTTCGAGCCAGTGCTCGTAGAGCTGCGAGGGCAGTTCGACGAAATCGCCCGCCACCGCCGTGCCCGCGAGAAGCGGGTATTTCACGTCGGAGAGGAGGCCGTGCAGGGCATGGCCGAACTCGTGAAACAGGGTGCGCGCGTCGTCGAAGGACAGAAGCGGCGTCTCGCCCGCCGGCGCCTTGGCGAAGTTCATCACGTTGACGATGATCGGCGTGATCGGGCCGTTGAGCCGCTCCTGTGAGCGGAAGGCACTCATCCAGGCGCCGCTGCGCTTCGACGACCGGGCGAAGTAATCGCCGAGGAAGATCCCGACCTCCGATCCGTCGGCATTGCGTACCGTCCAGGCCCGCACGTCGGGATGGTAGCGGGGGAAGTCGGTGAGTTCCTCGAAGCGCAGGTGGAACAGGCGCGAGGCCGTGTCGAAGGAGGCCGCGATGACGCCGTCCAGGGGCAGGTAGGGCTTGATCTCGCCCTCGTCGAGATCGTGCTCGGACCGCCGGAGCTTCTCCGCATAGTGGCGCCAATCGTGGGCGCGGATGGCGAAGTCGGCCCCTTCCGCCGTCGCCAGCGCCTGGAGCCGGTCGCGTTCCGCGCCCGCACGGGCATGGGCCGGCGTCCAGACGTTGCGCAGGAGTTCCATCGCCGCGTCCGGCGAGCCGGCCATGGTGTCGGAGAGCTTGAAATGAGCGAAGCTGTCGAAGCCGAGGAGCCGAGCCCGCTCCGCGCGGAGGGCGACGATCTCGGCGATGATCCCCTTGTTGTCCGTGGCGCCCCCGCTCTCGCCACGGCGGGTCCAGGCCTCGTAGGCCTTCTCGCGCAGGTCACGCCGGGCGGAGAAGACCAGGAACGGCTCGATCAGCGAGCGCGACAGGGTGATGACGTGACCGTGCTCGCCGCCCCGGTCCTTGGCCGCGCTGGCGGCGGCCGCCCTCAGGAACTCGGGCAGGCCGGCGAGGTCCGCCTCACCCTCGAGGGGGAGGATGAAGGCGCTCTCATCGGCCAGCAGGTTCTGGCTGAACGTCGTCCCGAGCTCGGCCATCCGCCCGGCGATCTCGGCCATCCGCGTCTTCGCCTCGGGAGCGAGATCGGCACCGGCGCGGCGAAAGCGTGTGCGGTAGCGGTCGAGGACGCGCCGCTCTTCCGAGCCGAGCGTCTCCGCATCCGCGTCGACGGCGGCGATGCGCGCCCAGAGCCGGGGATTGAGGTAGATGGCGCTGCCGTGGCGGGCGAGACGCGGCGTGATCGCCCGCTCGACGGCCTGGAGGTCCGGGCTGGTGTTGCTGCCGCTCAGGTTGAAGAAGACGGAAGCGACGCGGTCGAGATCGAGGCCCGCGCGCTCCATCGCCTCCACCGTGTTGGCGAAGGTCGCCGGCTCCGAAGACTCGGCGATGGCCGCGATCTCGGCATCGTGCGAATCCAGGGCCGTCTCGAAGGCGGGCAGGAAATGCTCCGGCCGGATCCTGTCGAAGGGCGGCAGGCCGAACGGCGTGTCCCATACAGGCTCCGCGAACGGTCCGATGTCCCGGATGGTGGTGCTCGTCATGGTCGTCCTTCGAAATCGTGCGCCGCTGGCTCGGCCGGAACGTAGCCATCGGAGGGAACGAGCGCAAAGCCCCCGCGTGGTTTTGCGGTGACATGCGTGCGCCTGTGGACGGCATCTGCGGGACATCATCGCTTGCGCCCGCGCACGGCTCGACGCAGGTTGCCGCCGCCATGACACCCTCCCTCCGATCCGTCACCGTCCCGATCCGCACCGCCCGCCTCGTCCTGGCGGCGAGCGGTTTCCTGGCCGCCGGCATCGGTGCGGCCATGGCTCAGAGCCTCTCGGTCGATCTCGGCCAGGGCGGGGTGACGGAGCGGGCGCTCCAACTCGTCGCCCTCATCACCGTCCTCGCGCTCGCGCCGTCCGTGCTGGTGATGGCGACTTCGTTCACGCGGATCGTGGTCGTCCTGTCGATCCTGCGCTCGGCCCTCGGCACGCAGAGTGCGCCGCCCAATGCCGTGATCACCAGCCTCGCCCTGTTCCTCACCGCCTTCGTCATGGCGCCGACGGCGCGGGAGGCTTACCGGACCGGCATCGAACCGCTGATCGCCGGGCAGATCACGCAGAGCGTGGCGTTCGAGCGGGCCTCGGCCCCGTTCAAGACCTTCATGCTGCGCAACGTGCGCGAGAAGGATCTGAAGCTGTTTCTCGACATGGCGAAGGCCCCCGCCCCTGCCGGGCCGGAAGCCATCGGCCTCGAGATCGTCACGCCGGCCTTCATGATCTCGGAACTCAGGCGGGCCTTCGAGATCGGCTTCCTCCTCTTCATCCCCTTCCTCATCATCGACCTCGTCGTCGCCTCGATCCTGATGGCGGTGGGCATGATGATGGTGCCGCCGGCGACGGTGGCACTGCCGTTCAAGCTGATCTTCTTCGTGCTGGTGGACGGCTGGACCCTGGTCGCGGGCTCGCTGATCCAGAGCTACGGAAGCTGAATGCGAGATCAGCCGTGCAGGTGGTCCAGGATGGCGAGCCCCGCCGGCGTCGCCTCGTAGCGGGTCCGCTGGGTGCGCTGGTTGCGCTCGGTGATCGCCAGAAGCTCCGCTTCCCCCGACAGGGTCTCCACGGCGCGCAGGACGAGGGCATGCTCCACGCCGAACACCCGCGCGAAGCTGCGGCTGTCGGCGGCGAGCTTCAGGTGCAGCCCCGCCAGCAACCCGGCCTCCAGGGTGGAGAGGCCGGGCTGGAGATCGGCGATGGAATCGGTGACGGCGAGGAAGGTCTCGGCGTCGGCGGGCGGCTCGCTCACGCGGCTTGCGCCGGGCGACGGATCGAGACCATCACCGATTTCGAGGTCGGCGTGTCGCTCTCCTTGCCGAAGGACGACAGGGGAACGAGGACGTTGAGCTCCGGGTAGTAGCCGGCGAGACTGCCGCGCGGCATGTCGAAGGGCACGAGGCGGAAGCCTTCGGCCACCCGCACCACGCCGTCGTCGTGGGTGCCGACGATGTCCACCCGGTCGCCGGCGACGGCACGGATCTCGGCCAGGTCGTCGGGATGGGCGAACAACACCTGACGCTCGCCGTAGACCCCGCGATAGCGGTCGTCGAGGCCGTAGACGGTGGTGTTGTACTGATCGTGGCTGCGGAAGGTCTGGAGCACGAAGGTGTCGCCCATCGCCCTCGCCTGCTGATGCTCGGTCGCCTCCGGCAGGGCATCGGCGGAGAAGTTCGCTTTTCCGTTCACCGTCTCGAAGTTGCGCTCGGCGGCGAGGTTGCGCAGCATGAAGCCGCGCGGACGGCGGACGCGGGCGTTGTAACCGGCGAACCCCGGAATGGTCCGCTCGATCAGCGCACGGATGCCGTCGTAATCGTCGGCGAGGGCCGCCCAATCGACCTTGTCCGAGCCGACGGTGGCGGCTGCCATGCCGGCGATGATCGCGATCTCGGAGCGCAGTTCCGGCGAGGCGGGCTTGTTGATGCCGCCCGAGCCGTGGACCATGCTCATTGAATCCTCGACCGTGACGATCTGGATCTTGCCCTTCGAGTTCCGGTCGATTTCGGTGCGGCCGATACAGGGCAGCAGGTAGGCGACGCGGCCGGGCACGAGATGCGAGTGGTTGAGCTTCGTGGCGATATGGACGGTGAGCTCGCAGGAGGCGAGCGCCTTGGCCACCAGTGCCGTATCCGGCGTGGCGCGGGCGAAGTTGCCGCCGAGCCCGATGAAGGCCTTCGACGATCCGTCGAGCATGGCGCCGATGGCGCCGATGACGTTGTGACCGTGCTTGCGCGGGGCGACGAAGCCGATCTCGCGCTCGAGGGCGTCGAGCAGCGCGGCGGGCGGCTTCTCGTTGATGCCCACCGTGCGGTCGCCCTGCACGTTGGAATGCCCGCGCACGGGGCAGAGGCCCGCGCCGGGACGGCCGATATTGCCGCGCAGGAGCATGACGTTGGTCATCTCCCGGATGGTCGCCACCGAGTGCTTGTGCTGGGTGACGCCCATGGCCCAGGTGCAGATCACCTTGTCGGCGCCGAGATAGACGTCGGCAGCCACCTCGATATCGGCGCGGGAGAGGCCGGACTGGTCCTCGATCGCCTCCCAGCTCGTCGCCTCCACGACGGCGCGATAGGCCTCGTGGCCCTCGGCGTGGTGGCTGAGGAAGGCGCGATCCAGGACGGATGGACGGCCGGCGGCGCGAGCCGCGTCGTCCGCCGCGAAGACCGCCTTGGCGATGCCGCGGAACGCCGCCATGTCGCCGCCCGGACGGGGCTGGTAATAGTGGCTCGCCACCGGGGCGCTGGCACCGCGCAGCATCTCCACCGTGTTCTGCGGGTCGGCGAAGCGTTCGAGCCCGCGCTCGCGCACGGGGTTGAACACCACAACGCGGGCGCCGCGGGTCGCCGCCTTGCGCAGGTCGCCGAGCATGCGGGGATGGTTGGTGCCGGGGTTCTGGCCAACCACGAAGATCGCGTCCGCCTTCTCGAAATCCTCGAGCAGCACGGTGCCCTTGCCGATGCCGATGGCCGCCTGGAGGGCGATGCCGCTGGCCTCGTGGCACATGTTGGAGCAGTCGGGGAAGTTGTTGGTGCCGTAGAGCCGGGCGAACAGCTGGTAGATGTAAGCCGCCTCGTTGGAGGCGCGACCGGAGGTGTAGAACTCGGCACGGTCCGGGCTGTCGAGGCCGCGCAGGGTGGCGCCGATCTCGGCGAAGGCGTCGTCCCAGCTGACGGGCAGGTAGCGGTCGCTGCCTGCGTCGTAGCGCATGGGGTGCGTCAGGCGTCCCTCGCCTTCCAGCGCGTAGTCGGTCCAGCCACGCAGCTCCGAGACGGTATGCTTGGCGAAGAACTTCGGCGGCGTGCGCTTGTCGGTCGCCTCCCAGGAGACGGCCTTCACGCCATTCTCGCAGAACTCGAACGACGAGCCGTGCGCCGGATCACCCCAGGCGCAGCCGGGACAATCGAACCCGTCGGGCTGGTTGGCCTTGAGCATGGCGCGGGCCCCGGAGAGCGGGGCGCGGCTGCTCAGCAGGTGCTTGCCGCAGCTCTTCAGCGCGCCCCACCCGCCGGCGGCGGAGGAACGCTTGGGGGACGCGACCGGGTGATCCATGAACGATCCTGGTTCGGCAAATAAGGGATGGGACAGTGCCGTCGCAGGGCGAGGCCACCGTCGATTCCACCAGCGATATCGCACCGCACAAGGGTCACTCAATCAGGGGCAAACGCGGGCCAGTCATGCGCCTGTGGACATGTCATGGCATGAAACCGAGCAGTCTTACGGAGTTCTAAACTCACCCCCGATCCCAGCGCAGAAGACGCATGCGAATGGCGCCGGGATCGGACCTGCCGGCCCGATCCGAAACCGGCCTTGCCGAGACTTCCACCGCGATGCGGGAGCAGGTCACGCCATGTCCCTCGGCCCGCCCCTCGCTTACCTGGCGTCGAGGCCGAGCCTGGACAGAGCCGCGGCATCGCGGCCGACGATGGCGGACAGGTCGCGCGCACCCTCCGTGCCGAGCTTGCGCAGCAGGCCGGATTTGATCGTGCTCACGAGGCCGGGGCCGGCATAGACCAGGGCCGAGTAGAGCTGCAGCAGGCTCGCTCCGGCACGGATCTTGGTCCAAGCCGCCTCGGCGGAGTCGATCCCGCCGACGCCGATGAGCGGGATGGTACCGCCGACACGCAGGTAGGCCTCCGCCAGAAGGCGGGTCGCCGGTTCGAAAAGCGGGCGGCCGGACAGGCCCCCGGGCTCCGTCGCCAGGGAGGCTTCGGTGAGACTGGTCGGCCGCGCGATGGTGGTGTTGGAGACGACGAGGCCCTGCACCTTGCGGCGCAAGGCGGTGGCGACGATGGAATCGAGGGCTTCGAGCGAGATGTCGGGGGCGATCTTGAGCAGGATCGCGGTCTCGGGCGAGGCCTTGTCGCGGGCCTCGACCACGCGTCCCAACAGATCGTCGAGGAAGGCTTCGCCCTGGAGGTCGCGCAGTCCGGGGGTGTTCGGCGAAGAGACGTTGACCGTGACGAAGGCGACATGGGGCGCCAGCGCCGTGGTGCAGGCCACGTAATCGGCGATCCTGTCGGTGGAATCCTTGTTGGCCCCGATGTTGATGCCCACCAGACCGGTCCGGCCGCCTCTGGCCGCGAGGCGGCCGCGCACGACGTCGAGCCCTTCGCTGTTGAGACCGAAGCGGTTGATGACGGCACCGTCGGCGCTCAGGCGGAACACGCGCGGGCGCGGATTACCGCCCTGCGGCTTCGGCACCACGCCGCCGACCTCGACGAAGCCGAAGCCCAGGCCGAGCAGGGCATCGGGCACCTGCGCGCCCTTGTCGAACCCCGCCGCCAGGCCGACCGGATTGGGGAACCGGCGGCCGAAGACGGTGACCGCGAGCCCCGAATCATCCGGACTGGGCTTTCGCGGAGGCAGAAGCCCCAGCCCGCGCAAGGTGAGGTTGTGCGCCGTCTCGGCGTCGAGACCGTGCAGGATCGGCTTTGCGAGGGGAAAGAGAGCGCCGATCATACCGATGCTCCGGTTGCGGGGCTGGCGGACGAGATAAGATCAGCTTGAAACACATGCCGTCCGTCCGGCCCGATCGGAAGCTCGGTCACGGATATGACGGCGTCGAGGGGCAGATCGCCGTAGAGATGGGGGAACAGCGCTCCGCCGCGGGAGGGCTCGTAGCGTAGGGCCTCGCCCAGCGCCTCGGCCTCGATGCCGATGAGGAGGAGATCGGAGACACCCGCGAAGTGCCGGGCGGCCGTTTCAGCCACCTGGTCGGCGGTGGAGAAATGGATGAACCCGTCGGCCTCGTCGACGGGCGCACCCGCGAACCGCCCCGCTTCCTCCGCCTCGCGCCAGAGGGCGCGCGGGCAAATCTTGTAGATCACGGGCATCGCGCGTTGCCTTCCGGTTCGACGGTCCACGCGATAGAACGGGTCGGCATCCGTCGCAACCACGATCGGTCGCTACCTCAAGTCGTCCTTTCCGAGTTCCTACACCTTCTGGATAATGGCGGCGTGCCGTTGCTTCCGGCGTAGTTTAGTTCTACTTTCCTAAAGCTAGGCTGGATGTCTTAGCCATTCTGATCGAGTCTCGCCATGCTGTCCCACGAGCAGATCTGGACCGCGATCGATCGCCTCGCGGAACGCCACGGCTTCTCGGCCTCCGGTCTCGCACGCCGTGCGGGCCTCGACGCCACGAGCTTCAATCGCTCGAAGCGGATCGGGCCGGATGGGCGCAAGCGCTGGCCCTCCACCGAATCCGTGTCGAAGGTGCTCGCGGCCACCAACGCGACGCTCGACGATTTCCTTCGCCTCATCGAGCCACGGGAACGCATGCCGCGCGCCATGGTGCCGCTGATCGGCATGACGCAGGCCGGCGCCGGCCGGCTCTTCACCGAGGAAGGCATGCCAACGGGCGGCCCGGGCTGGGAGGAGATCGAGTTTCCCGATCTCGGCGAGGATCGTGCCTTCGCCCTCGAAGTGCAGGGCGATTCCATGGAGCCGCTCTATCGCGACGGTGACGTGCTGATCGTCTCTCCCACCGCCAGTGTCCGCAAGGGCGACCGCGTGGTGGTGCGTCTGGCGAGCGGCGAAGTGCTGGCCAAGGAACTGCGCCGCAAGACCGCCCGGACCATCGAGCTGCTCTCTCTCAACCCGAACCACCCCGAACGCATCGTCCAAGTGGCCGAGATCGCCTGGATCGCCCGGGTGATGTGGGTGCGGCAATAGCCATCGCCGGGAGCCGCCGTGCCGATCGATCCTGGCACCCGCACCCGATGCGACTCACGCTGGAGCCCGTTTCGCTCCGACAGGCCTGGATAGAGCATGGCGTTGCATGATCAGGACGGCGAACCAGGCGATCCTCCGGACTCGCGCATCGATTTTCGCTCGGGCCTCGAGGCCAGCGCCGTACCGGCCCTGTTGATCGACCCGGCGACGGCGAGGATCGTCTCGGCCAATCCAGCCTTCGCGCTGCTCACCGGCCATGAGACCGGCGATCTCGCCGGACGCGACGTCCATCTCCTTCTCGGCGCCAATACCGATAAGGACGCCGGAAGCGCTTTCGCCGCGGCCTTGGCGGGTACGCGGCCGGAAGGGATCGAGGTACTGGCCTGGCGCCGAAACGGCTCGACCTTCTGGGCCGAGATCTTCGCGGTGCCCCTGCCGGATACCGGTCTTCTCCTCGCGCAACTGGTCGACGTGACCCGGCGCAGGGACGCGGAAGGGGCGCTCGCTTTGTCCCGGCAACGCGAGGCCCTCGGGTTGCTCACCAACAGCGTCGCCCACGAGTTCAACAACTTCCTGCAGATCCTCATCGGCTATATCGATGGGCTGAAGCGGCGTCTCGGCGACCGGGAAGAACCCTTCATCCAGCGGGCCGTGACCCGGTCCACCGATGCCGTGGAGCGGGCGACGATCCTGACGCGGCATTTGCTGACTTTCTCGCGCCGGATCGCGCCGGATGTCCGCCCCGTCGACATGAACGCCCTCATCACCGCTTTCGGCACGCGCATGCGCGGGACGCTTCCGCCCGGAGTGACACTGACGGTCCACACCGCGCCGGATCTACCCAACGGCCTCACCAACCCGACCCAGGTGGATCTCGCCCTCTCTCACATCGTCGCCAATGCCTGCGAGGCGATGCCGGCCGGCGGCAGTGTCGAAATCACGAGCTTCCTGGTGCCGTCGAGCGACCCAGCGATCCGCCGGCAGGGAGACGGCGCCATCGGCATCTCGGTGCGGGATACCGGGCATGGGATGTCGCCGGAGATGGCAGCGAGAGCGCTGGCTCCCTTCATCACCACGCGCGAGGCCGGGCGCGGCACCGGGCTCGCCATCGTCCACGGCCTGGTGAAGCGCCAGAACGGCACCGTCTCCCTCGACAGCAAGCCCGGCGAGGGAACGACGGTACGGATGATCTTCCCCGCCGCCGGCTGAGGCGTCACGGCTCTTCCCATCGTCGTCCACGGAACAAAAGCGGCGCCGAAGACGGACTAAAACTTGTCGCCGGACGTCACCATATAAGGTCCGGCATTCCCGCCGGGACTCTCTCAGACTTCGTTCAGAGGCGTATTCATGTTCATCTCCTCCACGCGTCGCACCCGCGCCGCGACCATCTTCGCGCTCGCCGCGGTGCTGGCCGTCGCAGCGCCCGTTGCCGAGGCCCGTCCGGGCGGCGGCGGCGGCATGGGCTCGCGCGGCTCGAAGACGTACAACGCCCCCTCCTCCACGGCCACGGCACCGGGCGCGGCGCCGATCCAGCGTTCGCAGACGCAGCCCGGCTCGACCATGGGCAATCCCGGCATGACCAGCGCCGCCACGCAGCGTCCCCGCTTCGGCGGCGGCTTCATGGCCGGCCTGCTCGGTGCGGGCCTGCTCGGCGCGCTCCTCGGCGGCGGCTTCTTCGGTGGACTCGGCGGCATCGCCTCGATGATCGGCCTCCTCCTGCAGGTCGGCCTCATCGTGATGGTCGTCGCCTTCGCCGTGCGCTGGTTCCGCCGTCGCCAGGGCAATCCGGCTCCCGCCGGCATGTCCCGGTCCGCTCTCCAGGGCGACTCCACCCCGGGCAACTACCGCTCCGCTCCGGGCTCGGCCACCGGTCCTGGGCCGGCGATGGGGGCTACCCCGCGCGGCGCGCCTCAGCCGACCGTGGGCAAGGTCGATATCGGCCCCGGCGATTTCCAGAGCTTCGAGATCGCCCTCAACGACGTGCAGGCGGCTTATGGACGTGGCGACGTCGCCGCTCTGCGCAACCTCGCGACACCGGAAATGGCGGGCTACTTCACCGAAGAACTCCGCGGCAACGAATCCCGTGGGGTCGTCAACCGGATCTCGAACGTGAAGCTGCTGCAGGGCGACCTGTCGGAAGCCTGGAGCGAGGGCCGGATGGAATACGCCACCGTGGCGATGCGCTACGCCATCACCGACGTGACGGTCGACCTCCGGACCAACCAGACCGTCGAGACCGGCGAGCCGGAGGCCCTGGAGCTCTGGACCTTCGTGCGCGAGCGCGGCGGGCGTTGGATCCTCTCGGCGATCCAGCAGGGCCGCTGAACGCCTCAACGGCATCGGCTGAAACCAAGAAAGGGCCGCGCGGTGCAAACCGCGCGGCCCTTTTCCATTCAGGCACCGCCGAGATTCAGACGGCGCGCTTCTGGTAATCCTTGATGTCGGTGAACCGTACCTTCGGCGCGCGCTCCTCCTCGTAGCGGAGGGAGAAGGCGGTGGTCGCCATGAAGACGGGCGCGCCGTCGAGATCGCTCGCCATGGCCGAGCCATGCGAGCCGATGAAGGAATCGAGGTCGGTTTCCACATCCGATTCGATCCAGCGGCAGATCGAGAAGCGCGTCGGCTCGTAATCGATGGGCAGGCCGTACTCGGCCTGGAGCCGTTCCTTCAGCACGTCGAGCTGCAGCGCGCCGACGACACCGACGATGGCCTGCGAGCCGTCATGCGGGCGGAACACCTGGACGACGCCCTCCTCGCCCATCTGCTGAAGGGCTTCCCGCAGCTTCTTGGCCTTCATCGCGTCGGTGAGCTTGATGCGGCGCAGGATTTCCGGGGCAAAGCTCGGCACGCCGCGGAACACGATCTCCTCGCCCTCGGTGAGCGTGTCGCCGATGCGCAGGGTGCCGTGGTTGGGGATGCCGACAACGTCGCCGGCAAAGGCCTCGTCGGCGATGGCGCGGTCCTGCGCGAAGAAGAATTGCGGCGCGGAGAGCGACATCGGCTTGCCGGTGCGCACGAGCTTCGCCTTCATCCCGCGGCTGAGCCTGCCCGAGCAGACCCGCATGAAGGCGATGCGGTCGCGGTGGTTGGGATCCATGTTCGCCTGGATCTTGAACACGAAGCCCGTCATCTTCGGCTCGGTGGGCTCCACCAGGCGCTTGTCGCAATCCTGCCCGCGCGGGGGCGGTGCGAAACGGGCGAGCCCGTCGATGAGGTCGCGCACGCCGAAATTGCGCAGGGCCGAGCCGAAGAAGACCGGCGTGAGATGCCCCTCGCGAAACGCCTCGAGATCGAAGCGCTTCAGGCCGGATTCGGCGAGCTCCGCCTCCTCGCGCCACGTTGCCACCTCGCCCTCCTCGGTGAGCAACTGGTCGAAGAGCGGATCGTCCACACCGGACACGGCCACGGTGCCGGCGTCATCCGCCGCATCCAGCCGACGCACGCGGCCGTTGCCGAGGTCGTAGGTGCCGGCAAAGCTCCGCCCGCGGCCGATGGGCCAGGTGACCGGCGCCACATCCAGCGCCAGGGTCTTCTCGATCTCGTCGAGGAGTTCGAACGGGTCGCGCGCCTCACGGTCGAGCTTGTTGATGAAGGTGACGATGGGGATGTCGCGCAGGCGGCAGACCTCGAACAGCTTGCGCGTGCGCGCCTCGATGCCCTTGGCGGCGTCGATCACCATGACCGCCGAATCGACGGCCGTCAGGGTGCGGTAGGTATCCTCCGAGAAGTCCTCGTGGCCCGGCGTGTCGAGCAGGTTGAAGACGCAGTCGCCGTACTCGAAAGTCATCACGGAGGTGACGACCGAGATGCCGCGCTCCTTCTCGATGCCCATCCAATCGGACCGGGTCGAGACGCGGTTGCGCTTGGCCTTGACCTCGCCAGCGAGCTGGATCGCGCCGCCGAACAGGAGCAGCTTCTCGGTGAGCGTCGTCTTGCCCGCATCCGGGTGGGAGATGATCGCGAAGGTGCGGCGGCGGGCGACGGGATCCTTGGCCCTGTCGGCATCCTTGCCGGTCGCGTCCTTGGGTTCTGTCTGCATCAACATCGCGGGCGGTTGCTTCTCTCGTCCGCCGGGGCGGGCTTGTCTGTACAAGGTCGGGTGCGTGCCCCGTCTGTAGTGCGAACGGGGACCGGGCGAAAGCGTGGGGCCTCAACCCCTCCCGATATAGGGCATCTTCGTCGCCATCACGGTCATGAACTGCACGTTGGCGTCGAGGGGCAATCCGGCCATGTAGACCACCGCATCCGCCACGTGACGGGCATCCATCACCGGCTCGACCTTCAGCGATCCGTCCGGCTGGCGGATGCCGGCCGCCATCGGCTTGGTCATGTCCGTCTCGGCATTGCCGATATCGATCTGCCCGCAGGCGATGTCGTGGTCGCGTCCGTCGAGGGAGGTGGATCGGGTCAGGCCGGTGATCGCGTGTTTCGTGGCCGTATAGGGCGCCGAATTCGGACGCGGCACCTGGGCCGAGATCGACCCGTTGTTGATGATACGGCCGCCGCGCGGGCTCTGCGCCTTCATCATCCGGAAGGCGCCCTGCGTGCACAGGAACGCGCCGGTGAGGTTGGCATTCACCACGGCCTGCCATTGCGCCAGGGTGAGTTCGTCCAGCGGCACGGACGGGGCGAACAGGCCGGCATTGTTGAACAGGAGGTCGAGGCGACCGAACCGGGCCTTCACCTCTGCGAAGAGATGCTCGACAGAGGCGGCATCGCCGACATCGGTCTCCACCGGCAAGGCCTCGACTTCGATCGCACGCACGGCATCCGCGACCTCATCGAGCGGCCCCCCTCGACGCCCGGCCAGAGCCAGATCGAACCCGGCTCGCGCGAGCCCGAGCGACACAGCCCGGCCGATCCCGGACCCCGCCCCGGTGACGATCGCGATCCGCTTCGACATGCGCGCTCTCCATTTCCTGGTCGGCCGGAGCGAACAGGCTGTTGCAACGGGCCGACGCGGCGTCTAGACAACGCGCGGCCTTGCGTCGATGGGGCGTCGCCAAGTGGTAAGGCAGCGGTTTTTGGTACCGCCATTCGGAGGTTCGAATCCTCCCGCCCCAGCCATCCACGCAAACGGGCCGGCTCGCCGGGCGCACAAGATTGTCTATCGTCACTTGTGTGCGGAATGTCAGACGCGACAATCCCCGCTGACTGATTTTTTTGGAATTCGAACATATCGAAGAGTCAGGTTGTTCTCAAACAACTTTGGTAAATTCCCGCATTAAATTTTATAGTTCATTACAGATGCAATTTCACGGTAGATTACAATAACAATAGATCATTTATTTATAAAAATATGCTCCAATAGAATATCGGCAATGTAAATTTAATCCATATATTTATAAATCTACAATACAATAAATTGTTATAGTAAAA
>NZ_VRVC01000059.1:0-30101 GCF_008040005.1 Methylobacterium sp. WL19 | reverse complement strand
ACGCGGCCCTGCCCTGCCACAGGCGGGCGACCCCCTCGGACATCGCGCCCTGGCGCTTGTCGGTCTGGAACAGCGCCCGCAATCCGCCGCCGTCGATGGCCGCATAGGCAGAGACGGGATCGGCGGTGGAGGCCGGCTCGATGGCGGCGCCCGCCAGGGCCGTGGGGGCGGGCCGCGAGGCGGATTGGCTGGCGGACAGGAGGGCGTAGAGTTCGGCGGCGCCCCGAGGCCGGCCGGTCTTGTCGTAGAACAGGCTCCGGTTGGCGGCGGCCGCCTCCGGCATGTCGAGGGCGGCGGCGCGGGCCGGACTCGCCTGAGCGGTGCCGATCAGGGTCGCCGCCCCGCGCGCACCAAGGACATGGGCGGCGTAGAGATCGCCGCTGGTGGGCTCGCGCCCGAGGGCGGCGGTGAGCGCTTCGCCGTTGCGCTGGGTCAGGGCGCCCGCCATGGTGGCGGCCACCGCCGGGTCACGGCGCAGATCCAGGATGGTCTGGCGGGCCGAGGCGTCCTGCACCGTGTAGGTGCCGTCGGGTCTGGCGGTGATGGCGTCGGCATAGGCCGAGAGGCCGAGCTTGGGTCCCGCATTCTTCATCGTCCCGAGCCAGGTCTGCTCGATGAACTGGAACAGCCCGGTGGCCGAGGAGGTGGCGGCCTTGGCCGAGGGGTCGAGGGAGGATTCGCGCTTGGCCGTGGCGAGAAGGTAGTCGAACTCGGTGCCGGTGCTGCGCGCGCCGCTGCGGATCGCATCGACCACGCCCGCCGAAGCCGATCCGGCGGGCGTCCCCGTGGTCGCCCCGTTCCGCGTGCCCGCGTCCCGGCCGAGGCCGGTCTCGCGAGTGCTGGCGGGGGGCGTGGTGAAGAGGAACATGGCCGTCCGGCTGCAGGCGGACCTGACGATGTCGGCCTGAGTCTCAACCTGTTCCGATCATGGTAAACAAAGATTAAAGGAAGCGCCGTCCGCGCCGTCCCGAACCTGCATAAGTTTCAGGACGCGACAGGTTCCGCCGCCCCGCGCCGCCCCCGGCGCAGGGCCACCAGCATCGCAAGGCCCGCAGCGGCCATGGCGGCACCGGCGAGGGGAACGGCCGGGTAGCCGAGACCCGCATCGATCACGCCTCCGCCGACGGCGGCACCGATGGCATTGCCGAGGTTGAACGCACCGATATTCATGGCCGAGGCGAGGTTGGGCGCCCCTTGCGCCTGCTCCATCACCCGCATCTGCAGCGGCGGCACCAGAGCGAAACTGGCGACGCCCCAAAGGAAGATCAGGATGGCGGCCGGCACCTCCCAGCGCACGCCCCAGGCGAAGAGGGCCAGCACCATCACGAGTCCGCCCAGCGAGGCGAAGAGCGTGCCGTCCACCGAGCGGTCGGCGAAGCGCCCGCCGGCCCAGTTGCCCACGGTGAGGCCGATTCCGTAGAGCACCAGCATCGCCGTCACGAACGGCGTCGCGGCCCCGGTCTCGATCCGCAGGATCGGCACGATGTAGGTGAACACCGTGAACATCGCGCTCGACCCGAGCACGGTCAGGGCGAGGGCGGCGAGCACCGGCCCCCGCATGAGGACGCGGAGTTCGGCCCGCATGTCGCCACCGGCCTCGGCCTCGAGGGGCGGAAGGGCCAGGCGCAGCGACAGCATGGCCACGGCCCCCACCGCGGCGATGCCCCAGAAAGCCGCACGCCAGCCGAGCATCTCCCCGATCCAGGCCGCCAGCGGCACGCCGCCGATGGTGGCGATGGTGAGCCCGGAGAACATCGCGGCGACGGCGGCGGCGCGGCGCTCGGGCGGCACGATACCCGCCGCCACCACCGCCCCGACCCCGAAGAACGCGCCATGGTTCAGGGAGGTGACGAGGCGGGCGACGACCAGCATCGCGTAGCTGTCGGCCATCGCCGAGAGGAGGTTGCCAAGGGTGAAGATGCCCATCAATCCGACGAGCAGGCGGCGGCGCGGCATCCGGGCGAAGGCCAGCGTCATCAGCGGCGCGCCGAGGAGCACGCCCATCGCGTAGGCGCTGACGACGAGGCCCGCCGCCGGGATCGAGACCTGGAGGTCGTTGGCGATCAGGGGCAGCATGCCCATCGGCGTGAACTCGGTGACGCCGATGCCGAAGGCACCGGCCGAGAGCGCCAGCAGGGGAAGGTTGAGTCTCATGATGAGTGCTTTCCGTCTGTTCCAGACCAGCACATGGCGGATACCGCCTCTCCCAGGTAGTATCGGGCTGGGACCAACATCCGTGCGCCGGAGGCATCAATGCTGCGCGACAGGGTCGACCGGGCGGGTGACATGGCCCTCTTCCTCGCCGTGGCCCAGGAAGGCAGCCTGTCGGCGGCGGCGCGCCGGTTCGGCCTGACGCCCTCGGCCGTGAGCCGGGTGGTGGCACGCATCGAATCCCGGCTCGGCGTCCGGCTCCTCGTGCGTACCACGCGCTCCCTGCACCTCACCGCCGAGGGCGAGACCTATGCCCGGGCGGCGCGGCGGATCCTCGCCGATCTCGACGAGACCGAAGCGCAGATCGCCGACCAGGGCTGCCCGCGCGGCCGGGTCCGCGTCAGCGCTTCGATGGCCCATGGCAGGCGTGTGGTAGTTCCCCTCATCGGCGATTTCGTCGCGCGCCATCCGGGGATCGTGGTGGAGATCGATCTCAGCGACGAGGTCGCGGACGTGATCGGCGGGCGGGCCGATCTCGCGATCCGGTTCGGGCCGCTGGCCGACAGCCCGCTCACCGCCCGGCGCCTCGGCGAGACCGGCCGGATGGTCGTGGCCTCGCCCGCCTATCTCGCCCGCGCCGGCACGCCAGGGATCCCGGCGGATCTGGGCAGCCACAACTGCCTCGACTTCAACTTCCGCCGGATCGAGCCGGGCTGGCCGTTCCGCGAGGACGGGCGCGACCACCTCCTGGCGGTGCGCGGCAACATCGCGGCGAATAACGGTGAGACCCTGGTGCAACTCGCCCTGCAGGGCATCGGCATCACCCGCGTCGGCACCTTCCATATTGCGGAGGATCTCGCAGCGGGCCGCCTCATGCCGCTTCTGGAGGCGTACAATCCCCAGGACCGGGAGGCGATCCATGCGGTGTTCGTCGGCGGCCCGGCCATGCCCGCCCGCATCCGGGTGCTGGTGGATTTCCTCGCCGAGCGCATGGGCCGCGGCCAGGGACCGGTTCCATGACGGTGCTCGGCGATCGGGCGTCCCGCACCAACCCCTCGGAGAGGCCGTCATGCGCGCATTCCTGATCGTCCCCGGCGACGCACGAACCGTCGCGGCGGCGATGGCGAGCGACGCGCATGCGCTGATCGTGGACGTGACGGGCCTCGCGTCGCCGGCTTTCTTCCCCGAGCGCCGACAGGGCGCGCCACTGTTCTACCTGCGCTCGCACGACCTGGAACGCGACCTCCCGGCGATGATGGCCGCGGCACCGCACGGAATCGTCCTGCCCCGTTGCGAGGGCGCCCGCGACGTCATGCGCCTCGGCGCGCGCCTCGCCGTCGAGGAGGCGATGCAGGGGCTGACCGATGGGGCGACGCAGATCCTCGCCTTCATCGAAACGGCAAGGGGCGCGCTGGCCCTGCACACCCTCGCGGATGCGGGGGAACGCCTCGTCGGCATCGCCTGGGACGCCGCGGCCATGAAGGCCGAAGTCGGAGCGCCCACCGCCCGCGATCGCGCGGGCGGGCTGAGCTCGCCTCTCGCCCAGGTCCGCGCCCTGGTTCGCCTCACCGCCGCGGCGGCGAGGGTCACGGCGATCGATACGCCATGCCTGCCCGGGGGCGACCTCGCCGGTGAGGTCGAGTCGGCACGGAATGACGGGTTCGAGGCGAAGCTCGTCCTCGAACCGGATCAGGCAGGATTCGTCAGGGAATTCAGCGGACGATGCCAGGGATGAAGCGCTTCAGCGTGAATGCGCTTCGGAGACGACCTATTCGGCGTCCTCGCCATCCTCGACCGCCGACACGGCCCGAGCATCCGGCCCGCGCTGGGCCTCGGGCGAGACGGCGTCGTGGCTGACGGGGGTCGCCGTCGTGGTGGGGGTGGAACGCGGTGTCGTATCCGCCAGCATCATCGAGGCGGTCACCGAGATCAGGCCGGCGAGCGAGCGGAGATCGTCGGACTGGCGCACGTCGCGTGAGACCAGCGCGGCCTCGCGCTGGAGACGCAGGTTACAGGCCTTGGTCGGCAGCCCGCCATCCGGCGTGCAGGCGTCGTGCCGGGCGCAGGCCGCGTCGAGGGCATCGATGGGCGGGAGTGGGGCATTGTTGCCGGGCCCGCAGTAATTGCCATGGATCAGCATGGTCGGCGGGCGGTTCGTCGCTTGTGCCAGGGCGGGAGTCGCAAGACCGGCGGCGATGAGGAGCGGTACAGTGAACTTGACGATCATACGATGCAGACCTCTGCGAGCGCCCCCTCAGGCGGTTCGCGGAAATGAGCTGCCCCACGGCGGCTCGGCCCATTAAGCATTCGGCCCCGGCCTTGGTTCCCTTTTTGGCACGAAGCACTCCCCGGCCGCCCTTGTCCATGGCTGAGCTTGCACCTCTTGCGGGATAGAGGCTGAGACGAGGCTACTGACCCGCTCCGGGAGGGCGCTTCAACTCGAAACGTGCCTCGTCGGTGACGCTGAAATAGTCGAAATAGCCACCGCGCAGGAGCGGGTGCATCGCGCCGGTATCGACCCGGCCATCCTTGACGAAGGCATCGTCGACATAGATCGACACGACCTGGCCGATCACCAGGAAGTGACTGGCCTCGCTGCCGTCGAGAGGTGTCAGGGGCACGGTCTGGAGCCACCGGCATTCCAGGGCGGCGGGGGATTCGGCGACCCGTGGCGGACGCACCTTGCGCGAGGGCACCGGCGTCAGACCGGCCGCGACGAACTCGCTGTCGCCCCGGGCGAGGGGGGCCGAGGTGGCGTTCATGGCGTCGCGCAG
Organism: Methylobacterium sp. WL19; assembly: GCF_008040005.1. Taxonomy (NCBI): domain Bacteria; kingdom Pseudomonadati; phylum Pseudomonadota; class Alphaproteobacteria; order Hyphomicrobiales; family Methylobacteriaceae; genus Methylobacterium; species Methylobacterium sp. WL19. Next base: position 25,176 of record NZ_VRVC01000059.1, on the reverse strand, counting down.
CCCGTAGGTGGCGAAGTTGCAGACGAACTCCCCGCCCTCCTCCGCGAAGGTCATCGCGTCCTTTCGGCCGAAGGACGAGAACATCACCATGTCGGGGCCGGTGGCGACGGCGTTGAAGTAGGAATAGGGGGAGAGGTTGACGTGGCCCTGCTTGTTCATCGCGCTGATCCAGCCGATGGGCCGGGGCGCCACCAGGGCCTTCAGCGGGTTGTGCGGCAGGGTGCGGTTCTCGGAATCGTAATGCATGGCGCCGCTCAGACTCGTGTGACGATGTCGGACAGGACGGGTCTCGGGCGGTCGCTCGGGACCTCGCGGGCGCGGCCGACATGGATGAAGCCGGCCAGTTTCTCGCGCGGGTCGAGGCCCAGCGCGTCGAGGATGCGACGGTCGTAGGCGAACCACTCGGTCAGCCAGGCGGTGGAAAAGCCCGCCGCATTGGCCGCGACGACGAGGTTCATGCAGACGGCGCCCGCCGACAGCACCTGCTCCCATTCCGGGATCTTGACGTGGGGGGCGGCGCTGGAGACGACGGCGACCACCAGGGGGGCGTGGGCGAGGCGGTGGCGCTCCAGGTCGAGGCGCTTGGCATCGGCCTCGGGATGATCCGCCGCGTAGGCCTCCGCGATGGTGTCGCCCACGCGCAGGCGGGCCTCACCCTCGATCACCAGGAAGCGCCAGGGGCTGAGCTTGCCATGGTCGGGCACGCGCGCGGCGACGGTGAGGATCGCATCGAGCTCTCCGGCGCTCGGACCCGGCCCGTCGAGATTGACCGGCGGAACGGAGCGGCGGACGCGCAGGAGGTCGATTGTGTCGTTCCGCGGCATGTCGGATATGGTGTCCATGGAACCTGTTCGGCGCGAATGAGGGACGTGGGGGCACCGCCGGGCGGCCGGTGCGAGGCGAGGCGGGCCGCTTCGGCGATCGATAAGAGGCGTCGGCCTTGGAGCCGCCACGGTCCGGATCCAAAGCGGGATGTCGCATTCGGCAAAGGAACGGCCGACAAGCGAAAACATGCCGTGCGGCCCGCAGCTTGGCAATCGCCGCCATGCATGGCGGACCCGTGCGGGGTGGACCCGTGCGGGGCGGACCCGTAAAGGAGACAGCGGATGGGACCGGTAATGCGCGCGCTCGCGGTGACGGGAGCCATGTCGATGGCGGCGTTGCCGGTGCTGGCGCAGGAACGCGGCCCGTTCGGCGGTCGCAACGGCCCGGCCCTGCCCTCCCCCTTGATCACGGGGCCGCAATTGCCGCTTCCCCCCGTCGAGGGCGAGGCGCCCCTCACCCTCACCGCCCTGTTCGCGGGCAGCAACCAGCCGGTGCGCTCCGGCCTCGCCTGGCGCATCTACGAGGATCGGTCCGATGGGGTGCGGCCGAACATCGTCGCGCGCTCCGAGGCGGCGGATCCGAGCTTCACCCTGGCGCCCGGCGGCTATGTCGCCACCGTCACCTACGGCTTCGCCACAGCCTCGAAGCGCATCACCATGGCGGGCGCGGCACTCAGCGACCGCCTGACGATCACCGCGGGGGCGCTCAAGCTCTCGGGTGCCATCGGCGACATGAAGATCACCCCCGCCGACCTCGCCTTCTCGGTCTTCGTGCCCATCGGCACCAATTCGGAAGGGCGCCTGGTGCGCAGCGGCGTGAAGGCGGGCGAGCTGATCCGCCTGCCGGAGGGGACCTACCACGTGGTCTCGAATTACGGGGAATCGAACGCGATCCAGCGCGCCGACCTCAAGGTGGAGAACGGCAAGGTCACCGACGCCACCCTCAACCACCGGGCCGCCACCGTCACCCTCAAGCTCGTGGCTGCGCCCGGCGCCGAGGCCTTCGCCGGCACCGCCTTCAGCGTGCTGACGCCGGGCGGCGACACGATCCGCGAGGCCATCGGCGCCTTCCCGCAGGTCACCCTGGCGGAGGGCGACTACGTCCTCATCGCGCGCCACGACGGCCAGGTCTTCACACGGGAGTTCAAGGTGGAAAGCGGGATGGACCGGGATATCGAAGTGGTGGCGAAGGCCTCCTGATGCGCGCCGTCGTCCTCGCCGTCGCCCTTCTCGCCGCCGCGCCCGCCACGGCACAGACCGTCATCGACGGGTCCGACGCCACGATCGGGGCCGAGATGTCGGCGTCCGCGATGGCGCTGGTCGGCAGTGGGCTCAAGAGCCCGGCCGAGGCGCGCTATGGCCGGCTGCGCCGGGGCAAGGCGGGCGCCATCTGCGGCGAGGTCGACGTCACCAACCGGATGGGCGCCCATGTCGGCCCGCGCCCGTTCGTCGCCGATCCGGGGTCGGGCTTTTCCGGCATCATGCCCGACGCCGCCGAGATCCGGCACCCGTCCAGCATGGCGCAGTACCAGGGTTTCCAACGCACACTCGCGCTGCTCTCGGCGAATTGCGACGGGTGATCGCTTCCCGATTCGCTCCGGCGACATCGAATCGATGAAGCTCGGGCGTCAGCCCCCCACCACCGCCAGGCTCGCCCCCGCGACGGCCGTGAACACGACCACGATCCAGGGCGGGGCCGCCCTGATCGTCAGGAGCAGGAACGCACCGGCCGCCACGGCGAAATCGCGAGGGCCGAGGACAGCGCCGGTCCAGAGCGGATCGTAGAGCGCGGCGGCGAGAATCCCCACCACCGCCGCGTTGGCGCCGCGCATGGCCGCCTGCGCCAGGGGTCTTTCGCGGACGGCATCCCAGAAGGGCAATGCTCCGTAGACCAGGAGCAATCCCGGCAGGAACACCGCGACGAGGGCGATGGCGGCCCCGGGCAGACCGTTCGGCTGCGGTCCGAGGGCCGCGCCGAGATAGGCCGCGAAGGTGAAGAGCGGCCCCGGCACCGCCTGCGCCGCGCCGTAGCCGGCGAGGAACGCATCCGGGCCGATCCAGCCGGTTTCCACCAGGGCCGTTCGCAGGAGCGGTAGCATCACGTGGCCACCGCCGAAGACGAGGGCGCCGGAGCGGTAGAACGCATCGAACAGGGCGAGCCCCTGCGAGGACAGGGATCTGGCCAGGAACGGCGGGACCGCGAGGAACAGGCCGAACAGGAGGAGGGCCACCGCGCCGGCCCGGCGCGAGACCGGGATGCCGAGATGCCCGCCCGCCGCTCCGGATGCCCGGCGGCAGACCGCGAGCCCGGCAACGGCTCCGAGACCGATGCCGGCGACCTGACCGGTCGATCCGGCCAGCACCGTGGTCAGGGCGAGGGCGGCAAAGGCGATGGCCGCGCGGGTGGCATCGGGCGCGAGGGTGCGGCCCATGCCCCAGACCGCCTGCGCCACCACCGCCACGGCGACGAGCTTCAGCCCGTGGACGATGCCCGATCCGACCGGGCCGCCGATGGCGTCCGCCCCATAGGCGAAGGCCACGAGGAGGAGCGCCGAGGGCAGGGTGAAGGCGGCCCAGGCCGCGAGCCCGCCGGCGAGCCCCTTGCCCCGCATCACCCCGAGGGAGAACCCGACCTGGCTCGAGGCCGGGCCGGGCAGGAACTGGCACAGGGCCACGAGGTCGGCATAGGCCGCCTCGTCGAGCCAGCGGCGGCGATGCACGAACTCGGCGCGAAAGTAGCCGAGATGGGCGATCGGGCCACCGAAGGCGGTGAGGCCGAGCTTGAGGAAGGCGAGAAAGACTTCCCGCACGGAACCCTCGCGGGAAGGCAGTGGTGTCATCACAGTGGTTGACCTTGGCGTCATGGCTCGGGTCCTGACCACCCTCCTACCCGAATTCCTCATCCTGAGATGCCGCGAAGCGGCCTCTCAGGATGGCTCCAGCCTGACTGGCGATCCCTGGACGCCGCCTTCGAGGGCTCCGCTGCGCTGCGCCGCTCCAGGATGAGGTGGTGGGTGGGATGGCCCCCGGAACTATCCCAGCCCGCCGGCCTCGACGATGAAGCGGGCCACCGTGTCGGCGCCGTGTCCCTCGCGCAGGGACGAGAACACGTAGGGCCGCGCGCCCCGCATGCGCCGGGTATCGGCCTCCATCACCCCGAGATCGGCGCCGACCATGGGGGCGAGGTCGGTCTTGTTGACGATGAGGAGATCGGACCGGGTGATGCCGGGGCCGCCTTTACGCGGGATCTTCTCGCCGCCGGCGACGTCGATGACGTAGAGGGTGAGGTCGGCGAGTTCCGGCGAGAAGGTCGCGGCGAGGTTGTCGCCACCGGATTCGATCAGGATCAGGTCGAGCTTCGGGAAGCGACGGCGCATCTCGGCCACCGCCGCGAGGTTGATCGAGGCGTCCTCGCGGATCGCCGTATGCGGGCAGCCGCCGGTCTCGACGCCCATGATCCGCTCCTCGGGCAAGGCGCCGGCCACGGTGAGGATGCGGGCATCCTCCTTGGTGTAGATGTCGTTGGTGATGGCGCAGATCTCGAAGCGATCGCGGAAGCGCTTGCAGAGCTGCTCCATCAAGGCGGTCTTGCCGGAGCCGACGGGGCCGCCGATGCCGACGCGCAGGGGGCCGTTCGGTGAGGGGCCGTTCAGTGAGGTCATGACGGGGTCTTTCACGAGCGGAAAATCCGAGAATACTGGGTCTCGTGCCGGGCCGAGCCGAGATCGAGGCGCAGGGTCGCGGTGCCGATCTCCTCGAGGCTCAGGGGCGGGATGGTCGCGGCCAAAGCCGCCACCCGGGGGGTGAGGGACGCGATCACCCGCGTGCCGGCGCTCTGGCCGATGGGCGCGCAGCGCAGCGCCGCCGAGACGAGGTTCTGCAGGAAGGCGAGGCCGAACCCGGCGAGCACCGGGGCGAGCGCCATGCGGTGGGCGCCGGCCGAGAGCCCCACCGCCACCGGGTAGGCCACCTCGCCGGGCAATGCCTCGCTCAACCGGTCGAGATCCGCGCTTCCCCAGGCGGCGCGGGTAGCGTCGAGGAAGCTGCGCCCCTGCTGGGTCGTCTCGAGGTGGAGTTCGCGCGTGGGCGCCAGGGCGACGGCGAGGTCGTTGACCTCCGCCAGCGCCGGAATGTCCCCCGCCTCGGCTGCGGCATGGGCATGGGCCAGAAGAATCAGGTCGGTGCGCACCGCGCCCCGTTCGAGCACGTCGCCGAGCCATGCCAGCAGCGAAGCCTCGCCCCCGACATCGCCGCATTCCACCGCCCATTCGAGCCCATGCGAATAGGCATAGGCCCCGACGGGATAGCCCGGCGAGAGCCAGGCCATGAGCCGGACGGTGTCGATCATCGGGGATTCGCCCCTCATCATACCGGGCGCCCTTCCCTGGAAGCCCGAACCGGCAGAGGATGGGGGCATAGGACGAAGCTCAACCGGACACCGCGCCGTGGCTGTGCGGATGAGGGTGGTCGTGCCCATGATCGTGGGCATGGCCATGCCCGTGGTGGTGCCCGGCGGCCTCGCCGGCATACGCACCACCCTCGGGCCGGAACGGACGCTCCACCGGCTCGGCCGTCCCCCCTAAGCCCCGCACCATCTCGGCCAGCACGTGGTCGTAGGCGATATGGACCGCGTCCGTGCCGATCTCGGCCGGGATGTGCCGGTTGCCGATATGCCAGATCAGGCGTTTGAGGGCGAGGTCGTCGGCGGCCCGGATCTCGAGCAGGCGCTCGGGCGCGGCCTCGACCCAGACCAGGCGGCCATCCTGCAGCACCAGGGCGTCGCCGTCGTCGAGGACCGTCGGCGCGGGCAGGTCGAGCAGGAAGGACAGTCCGCCGACCCCGCGCATGGCCATGCGGCGGCGATGCCGGTCGCCATGGTCGAGGACGATGCGGTCGACGATCTCGCCGGAGAGCGCGTCTCGGCGGATCACTTTCGTGGCGCGGATCAGGGAAGAGCTCAAAACAGGAAATACCGCTGCGCCATCGGCAGCACCTCGGCCGGCTCGCAGACCAGGAGCTCGCCATCGGCGCGCACGTCGTAGGTCTCCGCGTCGATCTCGATGGTCGGCGTGGCGTCGTTGAGGATCATGCTCTTCTTCGAGATGCCGCCGCGCACGTTCTCCACGGCGACGAGCCGCTTCTGCACCCCGAGCCTCTCGCCGAGCCCGTCCTCGATGGCGGCCTTCGAGACGAAGGTGAGCGCTGTGGCGAAGGGCGAGCGGCCGATGGCCCCGAACATCGGGCGGTAATGCACCGGCTGGGGCGTGGGGATCGAGGCGTTCGGGTCGCCCATGGGCGCGGTGGCGATCATGCCGCCCTTGATGACGAGGTCGGGCTTCACCCCGAAGAAGGCCGGCGTCCACAGGACGAGATCGGCGAGCTTGCCCGCCTCCACCGAGCCGACATGGGCCGAGACGCCATGCGCGATGGCCGGGTTGATGGTGTATTTCGCGATGTAGCGGCGGGCACGCAGGTTGTCGTTGCCGGAGGTGTCGCCCGGCAGGCTCCCGCGCTGGCGCTTCATCTTGTCCGCCGTCTGCCAGGTCCGGATGACGACCTCGCCGACCCGGCCCATGGCCTGGCTGTCCGACGACATCATCGAGAGCGCGCCGATATCGTGCAGGATATCCTCGGCCGCGATGGTCTCCTTGCGGATCCGGCTCTCGGCAAAGGCCAGATCCTCGGGGATCGCCGGATCGAGGTGGTGGCAGACCATGAGCATGTCGAGATGCTCGTCGATGGTGTTCTTCGTGTAGGGGCGCGTGGGGTTCGTCGACGAGGGCAGGACGTTCATCAGCCCCGCCACCTTCATGATGTCCGGCGCGTGGCCGCCCCCCGCTCCTTCGGTGTGGAAGGCATGGATGGTCCGCCCCGCAAAGGCGCGGATCGTGTCCTCGACGAAGCCGGATTCGTTGAGCGTGTCGGAATGGATCATCACCTGCACGTCGTGCAGGTCGGCCACCGTGAGGCAGGTGTCGATGGCCTGGGGCGTGGTGCCCCAATCCTCGTGGAGCTTCAGGGCACAGGCCCCGGCGCGGACCATCTCGACCAGGCTCTCGGGCCGCGAGGCGTTGCCCTTGCCGGCGAAGGCGAGGTTCATCGGAAAACTGTCCGCCGCCTCGATCATCCGGGCGAGATGCCAGGGGCCGGGGGTGCAGGTGGTGGCGAAAGTGCCGTGCGCCGGGCCGGTGCCGCCGCCGAGCATGGTGGTGACGCCCGAGCACAAAGCTTCCTCTATCTGCTGCGGGCAGATGTAGTGGATGTGGCTGTCGAACCCGCCGGCCGTGAGGATCTTGCCTTCGCCGGCGATCACTTCGGTGCCGGGGCCGACGATGATGTCGACGCCCGGCTGGATGTCCGGGTTGCCGGCCTTGCCGAGCTTGAAGATGCGGCCCTTCACGATGCCGACATCGCATTTCACCACGCCCCAATGGTCGAGGACCACGGCGTTGGTGATGACGGTGTCCACCGCGCCATCGGCATTCGTCACCTGCGACTGCCCCATACCGTCGCGGATGACCTTGCCGCCGCCGAACTTCACCTCCTCGCCATAGGTGGTGTGGTCGCGCTCCACCTCGATGACGAGGGAGGTGTCGGCGAGGCGGATTTTATCGCCGGTGGTGGGGCCGAACATGTCGGCATAGGCCGAGCGGGCGAGGGAGGCGGGGCGGGGTGTGTTGGACATCAGGCGGCCTCTCGTGCCTCTGCGACGGCGCGGTCGAAAAGCGCATCCAGCGCCGCGTTGACGCCGCGACAGCCGGCGACGACCTCTTTCGCCCAATCGATGTAGTTCGCCACGCGCTCCGCGCTCCAATCGTCCGGAGGGCTCGCCACGAGGGAATGCAGGTTGCTGATCTTGTCCGCGATCTTGAGGGCGCGGGCGCCGGGCGACTTGTGCGGCGCCTGCTCGACCTGGAGACGCTTGCGCCCGGCCTTGGGCAACGACTTGTCGTCGGTCACTTCGGCCACGAGTTCGGCGACGCGCCGACCGAACAATTGCTCGATCTCCTCGCCGCTCGTCCCAGTATCCTCCACCGTGTCGTGGAGCCAGCCCGCAGCCACGAGATGCGCGTCGGGCTCCTCGGCGGTCGCGGCCAGGAGCGAGGCCACCTCGGCGAGGTGGTTCACGTAAGGCTCGCCCGCCGCGCCCTTCCGGGTCTGCCCCACGTGACGCCGCGCGGCGAACTCGGCGGCACGGGTGACGAGGAGGATGCCGTCGCGCAGACGGGACGTCTCGTTTGTCATAGCGTACCCATCACGTCGCCGCGGAACCCGTAGACCGTCCGCGCGCCGAGCAGCGGCACCAAGGAGACCTCCCGCGTGGCGCCCGGCTCGAACCGCACCGCCGTGCCCGGCGCGATGTCGAGGCGCTGGCCCTTCGCCTTCTCGCGCTCGAAGGTGAGGCCCGGATTCACCTCGTAGAAATGGTAGTGCGAGCCGACCTGGATCGGCCGGTCGCCGACATTGGACACGGTGAGCAGGGTGCGCGGGGCGCCGTCGTTGAAGACGATCTCACCCGGAAGCGTCGTCACCGTGCCGGGCACGTCCGATGAGGGCGCGCCGCGGATCGGGTGGTGGACGGTGACGAGCTTGGTGCCGTCCGGGAACGTCGCCTCCACCTGGATGTCGTGGATCATCTCGGCGATGCCCTCCATCACTTGGTCGGCGGTCAGCACATGGGCGCCCGCCTGCATCAGTTCGGAGACCGAGCGGCCGTCCCGCGCGCCCTCCACCACCGCATCGGTGATGAGCGCGATCGCTTCGGGATAGTTCAGCTTGACGCCGCGGGCGAGCCGGTTGCGGGCGACCTGGGCGGCCATGGCGACGAGGAGCTTGTCCTTTTCGCGCGGGGTCAGGAGCACGGGAAACCTCGGGTGTTGGTCGCGGGGTGCGGTGACGCGCAGGCAAGGACCATGCGCAGGCCGTTCCTAGGGAGCCGGGACCACCGTCGTCGTCAAGCGCAGGTTGAGGGCTTTCAGGACGCGCATGGTCGTATCGAGGCTCGGATTGCCCTCGTCGGACAGGGCTCGGTACAGGCTCTCGCGGGAGAGACCCGTCTCTCTGGCGATCTGGGTCATGCCATGAGCGCGCGCGGCGACGCCGAGCGCATGTCGCAGGAGAGCGGCGTCTCCCTCCTCGAACGCAGCGGCCAGATACTCGGCCACCGCTTCATCGGTGTCGAGATAATCGGCGGAATCATAGGGCTGGGTCGTGGTCATCGCTCATTCCTTGCGGAGTTCTCGCTTTAGGAGTCTCACCTCACACGGTCCGCGCGATCGCCTTGGCCCGAGCGATGTCGCGATCCTGGCTTCCTTTGTCACCGCCGCAGAGGAGAATGACGAGAGCCTCGCCCCGACGAACGAAATAGATCCGGTAGCCGGGCCCATAATCAATTCTCAGTTCGCTCACGCCCTCTCCGACGGGCTTTACATCGCCAGGATTGCCATGGGCGAGACGGTCGAGGCGCAGCGCGATCCGTGCCGTTGCGCGGGTGTCGCGAAGGCCCCTGAGCCAGCCGTCGAACACGTCGGTGCGGCGCATGTCCATGATTCAGGAATGTAGCTTATGGACTACGTTTTTACAATCGATGGAGCAGGCGCGATCTGGATCGAGGGGACAGGTCGTGGCAGGACTGTGCGTCGAACGTCCATATGTCCATCCGAACGGCAGGCCCCGTGACCTATCCCCGCGACCTCGTCGGCTACGGCCGCAACCCGCCCCATCCGCGCTGGCCGAGCGGCGCGCGGATCGCGGTGCAGATCGTGCTCAACTACGAGGAGGGCGGCGAGAACTGCATCCTGCATGGCGATGCTGCCTCGGAGGCGTTCCTGTCGGAGATCGTCGGCGCCCAGGCGTGGCCGGGCCAGCGGCACATGAACATGGAATCGATGTTCGAATACGGCTCGCGTGCGGGCTTCTGGCGGATCTGGCGGCTGCTCCAGGCGCGGAACATTCCCGTCACCGTGTTCAGCGTCGCCACGGCGCTGGCCCGTCACCCCGACATCGCCGCGGCCATGAAGGAGGCCGATTGGGAGATCGCCTGCCACGGCCTGAAATGGATCGACTACCGCGACTTCACCCGCGAGGAGGAGAAGGCGCATATGGACGAGGCGATCCGCATCCACACGGAGATCACGGGGGAGCGGCCGCTCGGCTGGTACACGGGCCGCTCCTCGGTCCACACCCTCGATCTCGGGGTGGAGGCCGGCTTCACCTGGCTCGCCGATTCCTACGCCGACGACCTGCCCTACTGGAGCGAGCAACCGAGCGGGCGTGGCCTCGTGGTGCCCTATACGCTGGACGCCAATGACATGCGCTGCGTCGCCCTGCAGGGCTTCAACACCGGCGACCACTTCTTCACCTACCTGCGCGACACGTTCGATGCCCTCTACGCGGAGGGCGAGAGCGCGCCGAAGATGATGTCGGTGGGGCTGCATTGCCGCCTCGTCGGACGGCCGGGCCGGATCGGGGCGCTGGCCCGCTTCCTCGACCATGTCGCCGCCCATGAGGACGTCTGGGTGGCACGACGGATCGATATCGCCCGGCACTGGATCGACCATCACCCGGCGGGGGCATGACCATGTGCGACTGGAAGAGGTTCTTTCTTTTCGCCCATGCATTGGCACTGATCACAGTGCTCGCTCAACCTGCAGCCGCGAAGAAGACGAAAGCAGCCTTGGACTTGGGAGGCTGCTGGACGAAAGATATGAAGCCTCGGAATCTGGATGGCGGTGAAAGTCCAGGCAGCAAAACACTGTGCTTCGGGAAAAACGGTCGACTTGGGACAAGCATCTTTTCTCATGCCCACAAGGAATCATTTCAGAGTGAAGGCCAGTATCGCGGCTCGCAGACCGAAATCGAGCTTCTGGGTTTTCCCGGTGACGGGTGGGTCGGCAGCAAACCACTCGAAAGGTGTACCTATTCCTTCGGCACAGGCGCCGAGACGATGACTCTGAGCGACTGCAGCCTCGTGGGCGAGTGGACACGGACGTGTCGGGCGGTTTCAGCCGACCTGTCCTGCACTCCTTGAGTGTGACGATACCGGACGAACAAGCGCTTTCGAGATCGACATGCATCGTGACGGTATCGCCTCGGTCGGGGCACCAGGAGACGACCAGGTGCCGGTGATCGCAGACAAGCCCCCCGCCCGCCGTCGCCGCAAGGACGGCGAGGCGCGGCGCGAGGCGATCCTCGATGCGGGGCTCGAGATCTTTTCGGGGCTCGGCCTGCACGGAGCGAGCCTGGACCGGCTCGCCGAGCGGGCCGGGCTGTCGAAGGCGAACCTGCTCTATTACTTCCCCTCGAAGGAGGACCTGTATCTGGCGGTGCTTCGCCGCGTCCTCGACGTCTGGCTCGACCCGCTACAGGAACTCGACGCCGACAGCGATCCGGCCGAGGCGATCCGGGCCTATATCCGCGCCAAGCTCACCCTGTCGCGGGACGCGCCGCAGGCCTCGCGGCTGTTCTGCCTGGAGATCGTCCAGGGCGCGCCGCTCCTGCGGGCCGAACTCGAAGGCCCCCTGCGAGGGTTGGTGGAGAGCAAGGCGGCGATCCTGCGTGGCTGGATCGACCAGGGCCGCATCGGTGCCCACGACCCCCACCACCTGATCTTCTCGATCTGGGCGATCACCCAGCACTACGCCGATTTCGCGGTCCAGGTGGATGCCGTCACGGGCCGGAGCCTCGACGAATCCGACTTCTTCGAGAGCACCGTGGCGAGTACGCAGGCCCTGATCCTCACCGGGCTCGGCCTGCGATAGGTACTGGGAAACGAGCCCCGCCGGCGGAATCCCGCTCCATCGGCGAGGCTCGCGAAATGGCCTACTTCTTCGAGGCGAGATACGCGATCACGTCGTCGATCTTCTTGTCGTCGGGATAGCCGGCGAACACCATCTTCGTCCCCGGCACCTTGGCCTTCGGGTTCTTCAGCCATTCGTGCAGGTTCGCCTCGTCCCAGGTGAGGCCCGACGCCTTGAGCGGGGCCGAGTAGGAATACCCGTCGAGGGAGGCCGCCTTGCGCCCGACGACCCCGGTCAGATCCGGGCCGACACCGTTCTTGCCGAAGGCATGGCAGGCCTTGCAGGGCGCGAACGCCTTCTCGCCGGCGGCCGCATCGCCTTCGGCATGGGCCGCCATCGGAAGCAGCATCGCGACGAGAGCACCGAGCATCGGGTACCGCATGGGGTTTCCTCTCCGTGGTTGTTTTGAATACCTCCAGAAAACTGACCGCGCCCTCCGCGAAGGCAATGTCCGCGAGTGAGACCTCACGAGAACGTGTCACGGCGGGGGGATGAACCGGGCCGCCGACGCGAACCCGCTCGGGCCCGCCCGCCGTTTCAGCAGAAGCCGCCTTCCCGCAGAGCAGATCGAAGAGAGTTTGAGCAAACGGCCGAAAAGGTCGATTTCGAGTTTGACCATATGGTCCAAACAGCTACCGTTCATCATCGAACGGGACGAACAGGACACTCTTCCGTTCGCAACCTTGACCGGGATTGGATCCCATCGTCCAATCTCCGCCAGAATAGCGAGGCGGTCATGAATGTCGGCGTCTTCATTCCCATCGGCAACAATGGCTGGCTCCTTTCGGAGAACGCGCCGCAATACAGACCGAGCTTCGAGCTCAACAAGCAGGTGGTGCTGAAGGCCGAGGGCTACGGGTTCGATTTCGCCCTGTCGATGATCAAGCTGCGGGGCTTCGGCGGCAAGACCGAGTTCTGGGACCACAACCTCGAATCCTTCACGCTGATGGCGGGCCTCGCCGCGGTGACGAGCCGGATCAAGCTCTTCGCCACCGCGGCCACCCTGTGCATGCCCCCCGCCATCACCGCGCGGATGGCCTCCACCATCGATTCCATTTCCGGCGGCCGCTTCGGCCTCAACCTCGTCACCGGATGGCAGCGGCCGGAATACTCGCAGATGGGCCTGTGGCCCGGCGACGAGTACTTTTCGCGGCGCTACGAATACCTCTCCGAATACGCCCAGGTGCTGCGCGATTTGTGGGAGACGGGGTCCTGCGACCTCAAGGGCGAGTTCTTCCAGATGGACGATTGCCGGCTCTCGCCCCGGCCTCAGGCGGAGATGAAGATCATCTGCGCCGGCCAATCGGCCGCCGGCATGGCGTTCACGGCGAAATATGCCGACTACAATTTCTGCTTCGGCAAGGGCGTGAACACGCCCAAAGCCTTCGCCCCCACGGTGGAGCGGCTGGAACTCGCCAAGGCCGAGACGGGCCGGGACGTGTCGTCCTACGTGCTGTTCATGATCATCGCCGCCGAGACCGACGAGGAGGCCCGCGCCACCTGGGAGCATTACAAGGCGGGGGCCGATGCCGAGGCCATCGCCTGGCTCGGGGTCCAGGGGGCGGCCGACACCAAATCCGGCTCGGACACCAACGTGCGCCAGATGGCCGACCCGACCTCGGCGGTGAACATCAACATGGGCACCCTCGTCGGCTCCTACGCGGAGGTGGCGCGGATGCTCGACGAGGTCGCCACCGTGCCCGGCACCGAAGGCGTGCTCCTGGTGTTCGACGATTTCCTCGAAGGCCTCGACGCCTACGGCACCCGCATCCAGCCGCTGATGCGCTTGCGGGCGCATGTCACCGCCGATGCGGTGCCGATGGCGAAGGTGGCGTGATGGTCGCCGGCTATCACGATCCGTCCGGGCGCTATGGCGGCATCACCCTCCCCGCGCGGCCGGAACCCATCGCCTTCGATGCCGAGGCCACGGCTCTCATCGTCGTCGACATGCAGAACGCCTACGCGACGAAGGGCGGATACCTCGATCTCGCCGGGTTCGACGTCTCGGCGACCGGGCCGGTCATCGAGAAGATCGCGACGGCCGTCGCCGCCGCGCGAAAACGCGGAATCAGGATCGTCTGGTTCCAGAACGGCTGGGACCCGGACTATGTCGAGGCCGGAGGGCCGGGCTCACCGAACTGGCACAAGTCGAACGCCCTCAAGACCATGCGCAGCCGCCCCGACATGAACGAGCGGCTGCTGGCCAAGGGCACCTGGGACTACGCCCTGGTGGATGCGCTGGCGCCTGAACCCGGCGACATCGTGCTGCCCAAACCGCGCTACAGCGGCTTCTACAACACCCAGCTCGACAGCCTTCTGCGCTCGGCCGGCATCCGCACCCTGGTCTTCACCGGCATCGCCACCAACGTCTGCGTGGAATCGACCCTGCGCGACGGGTTCTTCCTCGAATATTTCGGCGTCGTCCTCGCCGACGCGACGCATCAGGCGGGGCCGGACAGCCTCCAGGCGGGCGCGCTCGCCAATATCGAGACCTTCTTCGGCTGGGTCTCGGACGTGGCGAGCTTCAAAGCGGCGCTGGCTGAGCGGGACGCCGTGGTGGCGGAGTGACATCCTCCCTCCCGCCCTCGACCTCATCCTGAGGTGCCCGCGTCAGCGGGCCTCGAAGGAGGCCTCCAGGCCCCTGGGAGCGAGCTGAAAGCCTCCTTCGAGGACTCCGCTACGCTGCGGCACCTCAGGATGAGGTCACGGGCGGGCAAGACGACACAGGCAACACAGGCGACGAAGACGGCCATTTCGACGATCGAACGGGAGTACTGCGAACCATGCCCAAGACCGTGATCATTCCCCCCGGCACCGGCAAGCCGTTGGCCCCCTACGTGCCGGGCACCCTCGCCGACGGCGTGCTCTACGTCTCCGGCACCCTGCCGCTGGATGCCGACGCCAACGTCGTCCATGTGGGCGATGCCGGCGCCCAGACCCGCCACGTGCTGGAGACGATCAAGGGCGTCGTCACGGCGGCCGGCGGCACCATGGACGACGTCACCTTCAACCACATCTTCCTGAAGGACTGGGCCGATTACGCCGCGATCAACGCGGTCTATGCCAGCTACTTCCCCGGCGAGAAGCCGGCGCGCTACTGCATCCAGTGCGGCCTGGTGAAGCCCGACGCCCTGGTGGAGATCGCCACCATCGCGCATGTGGGCAAGCCGTGAGCGCAGCCATCCACCACGAGATCCACGGGGCCGGAGCGCGCACCATCCTGCTCTCGCCGGGTCTCGGCGGCTCCTGCGGCTATTTCGCGCCGCAGATTCCGGCTCTGGCCGAGCGCTTCCGGGTGGTCGGCTACGACCATCGCGGCACCGGGCGCTCGCCCGATACCCTGGAGGAGGGCCACGACATCGCGGCGATGGCCCGCGACGCGCTCCGGGTGCTGGACGATCTCGGCATCGCCAGCGCCGACATCGTCGGCCATGCGCTGGGCGGCCTGATCGGCCTCGAACTCGCGCGCACCCATCCCGACCGGGTCGGGCGCCTCGTGGTCGTCAACGGCTGGGACAGGGCCGATCCGGCGACGAAGCGCTGCTTTGCCGCCCGCAAGGCGCTTCTGACCCATGCCGGACCGGACGCCTATGTGGCGGCGCAGGCCATCTTCCTCTACCCGGCGCCCTGGCTGTCCCTCAACGCCGGGCGGGTGGCGGCGGACGAGGCCCATGCCCTGGCGCATTTCCCCGGGCCTGAGAACACGTTTCGGCGGATCGCGGCACTCGAGGCCTTCGATCTCAGCGATCGTCTCGCCGACATCCCGCACGAAACCCTGGTGATGGCGGCGGAAGACGACGTGCTGGTGCCCTATCTGTGCTCGGAACGGCTCGCGTCGGGCCTGCCCGACGCCAGGCTGGATCTGGCCAAGGGCGGCGGCCACGCCCATAGCGTGACGCAGGCGGAGGCGTTCAACCGCGCCCTCCTCGCCTTTCTCGACCGACCCTGAGCAGGTTCGCATTGGCAAGCCAACGCGTCACCTCGCTCAAGCCTTTGAAGTGTCGCAGGTTTTGAGGCGCAAAACCGGTGACCACTTTCGCTGAACCCGCTGAGAGGAAAGCCCCCGGCCATGAGCGAGACGACGATGCCCACGGTCGAAGCCGGCGCCTTCCGCGAGGCGATGTCGCATCTGGCCAGCTCGGTCCATCTCGTCACCAGCGATGGACCCGGAGGACGGGCGGGCTTCACCGCCTCCTCCGTCTGCAGCGTCAGCGACGCGCCGCCGACCCTCCTGGTCTGCATCAACCGCACCTCCTCGGCCTACGCGGCGCTGAGCGGCAACGCGGTCCTGTGCGTGAACACCCTGTCGGGCGAGCAGGCCGGCATCGCGGGTGCGTTTGGCGGTCGCACCCCCATGGACGAGCGCTTCGCCGCGGCGGCGTGGGGCGAACTCGCCACCGGGGCGCCGGTGCTGGAGGGGGCGCTCGCCGCCTTCGATTGCCGCATCGTCGCGCGCCACGCCGTCGGCAGCCACGACGTGCTCTTCTGCGAGGTGGTGGATCTCTCGGAGCCCGGCGGCGGACAGGGCCTCGTCTATGCCGGCCGACGCTACCACACCTTGCCCGTGTCATCGCCGGCGTCACCCGCGCCCGCCCGCAAGACGGACGGCCTGCTGGGGGCGCTCTGACGCCGCGCATCCGAACCATGCGGCCCATCAGGCCGTTGATCGCGCAAGCTCGATGGGCGGGAGGATGTTGATTTATCCACCGGGGCTGCTTACCGCATAGCCATTGAACGACGTCGGACTTGTCATGCGCCACGGTATCGGCCCGGAGAACCGGGTTCGACCGGGCGTGCCAAGCTCTCTATTTGCATCGGGCATTCGAAATACACTTTCCGCCCTACGCTGCGGGGCGAGACCATAGACTCGGTTGTGTCGTTCCAACGATCTTCACCAATGGTGCCGTAGGGTCGAGCGTGCGATTTCGTGGGGGACCTGCTTGGCTCGGCACCATACCTTCCTCGAACGCCTGTTCGATCTGAAACCCTATGCGTCGACCTTCAGCACTGCCCTGCTGGGCTGGCATCCCGCCCTGCGGCGGAGCACGGGTTACTTCCCGGATTTCGCCTGGCCGGCCGACCGCGCGCGGGTGATCGGCGACGAGACCCGGACACATCGCCTCTGCGCGCCCGGCTACGACGCGGCGCGGGCCATCGTGATGCGCCACAACGCCGATGTGATGAACCGGCTGGAGACGGCCTGCACGGGGGACACCACCCGCACGATGATCGCCGGGATCGGCGGCGTCCTGATTCCCGGCCACACCGTGATCCCCGCCGATTACGACACGGGCCGCCAGATCTCCCTCGGCCAGCGGGGCCAGGCGCGCTGGGCCTTCTGCCACCCCGCACCGATCGGCCTGCGCAAGATCGTCCTGACGGAGCGCTGCCTCGCGATCCCGCCCGTCTTCCATTTCGGCCATCTCCTCACCGACGTGCTGATGCCGATCTGTGAGGCCGTGCGCGTCGGTGCCATCGACAAACGGGAGGAGACGGTGTTCGTCACCGCCTCGCACCCGCCCCTGGTGACCGCCTTTCTCGCCGGGCTGAAGGCGCTCGGCTACCCGATCCGGCAACTCGTGCTCAAGGCGACGGACCATGTGGTCACGGAGCGCTATGTCTATGCCCGGAGCCATTGCCCCAATATCGAACGGATCTTCGGCGTCCCCCAGGCGCTGGATACGGCACGGGCCATCTTCCGTGCGGCCTATCGGGAGCATCCGGTCACGCCGCCGGCCTCGAAGCTCTATCTCCGGCGCCGCAACCAGCGCCTGCGGGTCGTGGAGGGCGAGGACGCGCTGGTCGAGCGGCTGGAACGCGCGGGCTTCCACATCTTCGAGCCGGGATGGGGCAACCATGCCGAGCAGATGGCGGCGATAGCGGGTGCCGACGTCGTGGCCGCCGTGCACGGCGCCGCCCTGGCCAACACGATCTTCTGCAAGCCCGGCGCCACCGTCGTCGAGCTGATGGCCTCGACCTCCCGCAAGAGCACCGTGCTTCACTGGGCGAGTGAGGGCGGGGCCGGCTACGTGCCGGTCCTGGGCGGCCCGGAGGGCGCCCGGCAATCCTTCGCGATCGATCCGGCGGCCACGGCGGAAGCCATCCTCCGCGCCGTGGAACCCGCACCGAGACTCCATGCCGGGGCCTGACGCATGACGACGATCCCGGATACCTCGGCACGCGGCCTCATGGTGCGGAACGTCCTGTGCGTGGCCGGCTACCTCCTGCTGCTGGTCTCCGCCTATTTCATCGCCAAGAACCTCTCGGCCAAGCTGATGATCGCGGGGCTCGTCACCATCGCCGTGAGCGATCCGACCCTCCTGCGCGAACGCCTGCCGCGCCCCCTGGAATGGGGGCTCGCCGCGCTCGCGGGCTTCGCCGCCTGGACGGTGCTCGGCCTTCTCGTCAATGGCATTCCCCTGGGGCCGGCGAGCGATGCGGTGGCGAATTTCGCGCTCCTGGCCGTCGCCCTGCTGGCGGGACGGCGCCTGCTCGCCTGTTGCGGCCTCCGCTTCATCCTGGGCGCGCTCTTTGCCGTGGCCAGCCTCAGCGCCCTCCTGACGCTCGTCCTGCATTTCGGCGGGGGGCTCTCCTTGGCGGACAGGCTCGTGCCGCTGGGCCGGCCGTCCAACTCCATCCCGGGAGCCGGCGGCCTCTGCATCGCCCTGATCGGCATCGTCGCCCTCCTCGGCGACCGGTCACGCCCGGCCACGCCCGCGACGATCGCCCTCGTCGCCCTGACCGCGCTGCCGATCGTCGTGGCCGTGGCCATGACCCAGAGCCGCGGTCCCATCCTCGCGACGGTCGTCGCCCTGGCGGCGACGCGGCTGCCGTGGCGTCCGAGTGGTTGGCGTCTCACCGGCTGGCGCCTCTTCGCGGTGGTCCTCCTGGCCTGGAGCCTGACCACGGCGCTGATCGTGATCGAGCCCTGGCTGAGAGCGATGCTCTGCGTCGACCAGTCGAATTTCTGCCGTCCCTCCAGTCGCCAGCAGATCTGGACCTGGGTGTTCGAGCATATCTCGCAGAGGCCCCTGCTCGGTTTCACGCCCGTCTTCCGCTTCGCCGATTCGCTCTTCAACCACGCCCATAACGGCCTCTTCGGCACGGCGATGTATTTCGGCGTTCCCGCCTTGGTGGCCGCCCTGGCGATGACCTTCGTCTATTGCCGTCACCTCGCGACCGTCGACGGAGGGCTCTCGACGTTCTGCGCCGCCGCGCTGATCTTCAGCTTCGGCTACATGGGATCGGACCTTCCCAACCCGTTCTCGTTCGTGAACATGCATTTCTTCTTCCTCTGGCTGCCCATCGCCTTCGCCTTGACGGGGCGGTCGGAGGAGGCCGCGACCGGGTCGGATTAGGACATCGTCCCGAAGCGTCGCACCGCCGCTCCATGGGGTGCGGCTGCCACGCTCCTTGCATCACGCGATCCGCATCACACGCCCACACCGGTCCGGAGACGACGCGATCATGGCAGCCGAATCCTATTTCCCCGTCTGGCGCGCCAGGGATGCGACGTCGGAGGCCACGGACGTCATGCCCGACGAGCGGCTGCCCGCGGGCCAGACCCTGCTCCTCGGCTTCCAGCACGTGGTGGCGATGTTCGGCGCCACCGCGCTGATGCCGATCCTGATGGGGTTCGACCCCAACCTGGCGATCTTCTTCTCCGGCATCGGTACGCTGATCTTCTTCCTCGCCACGGGCGGCCGGGTGCCGAGCTATCTCGGCTCGTCGGCGGCCTTCGTCGGTGTGGTGATCGCGGCCACGGGCTATGCCGGGGCGGGGCCGAACCCCAACATCGCCGTGGCGCTCGGCGGCATCGTCGCGGCGGGCCTGCTCTACGGCCTCGTGGGCGCCGTCATCGGCCTCGTCGGCTATGCCTGGGTGGAGCGGGTGATGCCCCCGGTGGTGACCGGCGCGGTGGTGGCCGCCATCGGCCTCAACCTCGCTCCGATCGCGACGCGGATCATCTCGGCCTCCGCCTTCGACACCTGGTTCGGCCTTCTGACGGTGGTCATCGTCAGCGTCATCACCATCTACGCGCCCGGCCTCGCCCGGCGCCTGCCGATCCTGATCGGGGCGGCCCTCGCCTACCTGCTCTATCTCCTCCTCGCCAACGGGTTCGGTCTCGCCAAGCCCATCGACTTCTCCGCCGTCATGGCCGCCCCCTGGATCGGCGTTCCGGGCTTCGTGGCACCGGTCTTCGACCCCAAGGCGATCGCCCTCATCGCCCCGGTCTTCGTGGTGCTGATCGCCGAGAATCTCGGCCATATCAAAGCCATCGGCGCGATGACGAGCCGCAACCTCGACCCCTACATCGCCCGCGCCTTCCTCGGCGACGGCCTCGCCACCATGCTGTCGGGCGGGCTCGGCGGCACGGGGGTGACGACCTATGCGGAGAATATGGGCGTCATGGCCATGACCCGGATCTACTCGACCCTGGTCTTCGTGGTGGCCGGCTTCACCGCGATCCTGTTCGGCCTCTGCCCGAAATTCGGGGCGCTGATCCTGACCCTGCCGGTGCCGGTGATCGGCGGTCTCTCGGTGGTGGTGTTCGGGCTGATCGCCGCCACCGCCGGGCGGATCTGGGTGGAGAACCGGGTGGACTTCGCCAATGCCCGCAACCTCCTCACGGTCGGCGTCGCCGTGGTGCTGGGCGCGGGCGACCTCACCCTGAAATTCGGGTCCTTCGCCTTCGGCGGCATCGGCACCGCCACATTCGGCGCCATCCTGATCTATCACCTCCTCGGCATGACGAGGATCGGACGCGCGCGGGTGTGACGACGGCGCGGCCTATTCGGCAGCGAACAGCCCCGGCATCTCCGGCACGGCGCTTCCCGGCAGTGTCGCCTTGGGGTCGCCCGGCCCGGTCTCGCAGCCGAGGACGGGCAGGGCGATGACGCGCAGCCCACGAAAATCGGTGCGGCAGACGATGGTGCCCCGCGTCTCCACATAGGCGAGGAGCCGCCGGGCGCGCCCCGGCGAGCGGCTGCCGATGGCCCGCGCCAAGGCCTCGTCGCCGGGGCAGGGCTCTCCGGCCAGGGCCGCGCGGGCGAGGAGCAGGAACAGGCCCTGGACCTCGTCGGGCAGGTTGGCGGCGGCGGCCTGCGCCTCGTCCCAGCGCCCGTCCCCGTCGGCCGGGGAGGCCTCACCGTCGAACCCGGCCCGCGCCACGCCGAGGCGGCGGCGGAAGGCAGCGAGGGTGAGGGATTCGCCGTCGAGCCCGCGCATGCGGCAGCGCACGAGGAAGTCCTGGTAGATCACGGCCACGGGCTGGCGCCCGGCATCGGGGTCGGCGGCGATGCCGCGCAGCACCTCGTCGAGGCCGGCGCGCAGCTCCTCTTCGCTCAAGGGCTCGGGCGCATCGACGGGCTCGGGCCGGTAGGCGCTGAGTTCGCGCAGGAGGTCGGCGGGGCTCGCACGGGGCGTCGGCGGAGTGCGCGGTGCCGGAGCCCAGGAGGCCGGGCCATCCTCGGCCGAGCGGGTGAGAATGAGGGCGCGCAGATCCGCGTCGGCGGGAGCGGGAAGCGGCACGAGCTTGGGCGAGCCCGAGCGCGCCGAGGTGGAGACCGGACCGATGCGCAGGGCCAGCGGCCGGCGGCTCAACGCGGGGCCGAGGGCCACGAACTCGCCGCGAGACAGATCGCGGAACCGCTCGGCGCCGCGGCGGTCGAGGCCCAGCAGGTCGGCGGCGCGGGCCATGTCGATGTCGAGGAAGGTGCGGCCCATCAGGAAGTTGGTGGCCTCGGCCGCCACGTTCTTGGCGAGCTTGGCGAGGCGCTGCGTGGCGATGATGCCGGCGAGCCCGCGCTTGCGGCCACGGCACATCAGGTTGGTCATGGCCCCGAGAGAGGCCTTGCGCGCCTCGTCGGAGACGTCGCCGGCGGCAGCGGGCGCGAAGATCTGCGCCTCGTCGACGACGACGAGGACGGGGTGCCAATGGCTGCGCTCGGCCTCGAACAGGCCGCCGAGGAAGGCGGCGGCGGCGCGCATCTGCGCCTCCATGTCGAGGCTCTCCAGGGTGAGGACCACGGAGACCCGATGGGCGCGCACCCGCGCCGCGATGGCCTGGAGATCGCCCTCCCCATGGGCGCCGTCCACGACCACGTGGCCGTAGGCCTCGGCCAGGGTGACGAAATCGCCCTCGGGATCGATGATCACCTGCTGGACCGAGCCCGCGCTCTGCTCGAGCAGGCGGCGCAGGAGATGCGACTTGCCGGAGCCGGAATTGCCCTGGACCAGGAGTCGGGTGGCCAAGAGTTCCTCGAGATCGAGCCGGGCGGGCTCTTCGCCCGGACCCATGCTCAGACCCATCTCGATCCCCACCGTCATTCCCGCTCCGCTGTCCCGTATCGCGCCCGCGACGAGACCGATCCTAGCACGGATGAGCCCAGCGTGCGGAGCACGAGGGCGGCGCATCCACAGGCACGAGCCTCGCCGATTAGACATAATGACCTAGGCTATTTGACCTAGGTTTTTAAGCAAAGGACGAACATCCTAGACGCTCCATGCTCAAGGCTTTGCGGACGCGCACACGGCCGCTCCATCGACCATGGGCGCTGCATTTTCCTGCAGGCCGCCCTTGCCGCCCTGCCCCGCGCGTCTAGATTTCGGTCTCATGAACCCAGTCCTCATCGTTGCCCTGGTCTGCGCCTCGACGGTCCAGGCCCCCGACTGCTCCCGCGAGACGGCCCTCGACGTGATCACGGGGCCTGCTCACACGCTTCAGGAATGCATGATGCAGGGGCCGGTCCTGGCGGCCAATGCCGGCCACGGCAACAATCCGGACACCTACGTGAAGACCCGCTGCGAACCGCGGCGCTGAGCAGGCCGGGCGCGAATCCCCCAGGAACGAAGCCCCATGAGTAACGACGTCAGCCCGGACCGGGCAGTGATGATCCGCCTGCGCGCCCGCCTCGCGGTGGTGGAGCGGGCGGCTTGGTTCGGCTTCGCCGAGGCCATGCGCCGGCAGCCGGAGGAAACGGAAGCCTATATCGCGGCCGAGCGCGCCAAATGCGCCGCCGGGTTCGCCGGCCCGGCCTGGGCCCGCGACCTCAGCGATGCGGAGCGAGCGATGCTCGGCGCCGAGGTGGATGCGGGGCTGGCGCAGCTAATGGAGGATGCCAAGGGCGAGTGATCCTCTCGGGTCCCTTCCCCAAGGCGGGTGAAGCGAGTGAGCCGCCGACGTGGCGCGTATTCGCGTGAGGTTCCGGATCACCCTACGCTTCGCTGCAGGCGTGGAAAAGGTGCGTCATGCGATGCCGGACTCGACGAGAGTCTGACCGATATCTTTCCCCTACCCACCCCACAGATCGCGCCAGGCGGGGGGCATCGCCAGACCCGGCAGGCTGGTCGCCGCGTGGATTCCGATGGCGACCGCGCGGGCGAGGGTGTCGGCCGCCGCCGCGCCGATACGGGCGAGATCGGTGATGGGGTCGGAAAGGGGAACCCGCCCGGTGGAGACCGCGAAGACCACGTCGCCGTCGAGCGGCGTGTGGACGGGGTGGATCGCCCGCGACAGGCCGTCCTGCGCCATCACCGCGAGGCGGCGGCACTGAGCCTTGGTGAGGATCGCGTCGGTGGCGACGAGGGCCAGGGTGGTACTGGTGCCGGGCGGGGCCTCGCGGGGCCAGGTGAAGGCGTCCGCCGGCATCGGATCGGGGAAGCCGAGGCCGCCGAACTCCCCCTCACGCTCGAACGGCGCCGCCCAGAAATGCCGCCCCTCCCCCACCGTGACCCGGCCGAAGGCGTTCACCGCCACCAGCGCGCCGACCCGCGCGGGCGTGCCGCTCACCGGGGAGGAAGCCGAGCCGAGGCCGCCCTTGAGATTGGCCGTGCGCGCGCCGTAGCCCGCCCCCACGGTGCCGAGGGTGAAATCCCGTGCCGCCGCGTCGGCGGCCGCGTAGCCGAGGTCGCGATAGGGCGAGAAGCGGCCCCAGTTCTTGTCGCCACCGTTGAGGAGATCGAACAGGATCGCGCCGGGGACGATGGGGACACGGATATCGGCGACGGGAAACCCCCTCCCCGCCTCGGCGAGCCAGGCCACGACGCCGGCCCCCGCGTCGAGACCGAATGTGGAGCCACCGGACAGGACCAGGGCGTCGATGCGCTCCACCGTGCGCTCGGGGTCGAGGAGGTCGGTCTCCCGGGTGCCCGGCCCCCCGCCGCGCACGTCGACACCCGCCACCACGGCCGGGTCGAACAGGATCGCGGTGGTGCCGCTCGCCACGCGCGCATCCTGGGCGTGGCCCACGGTGATGCCGGCGATGTCGGTGATGCGGTTGCGCATCCAGAGCCTCCGAATCTCGCTCAGAACGATCGCATGCCCGGGCGGTCGGGGCCAGCGGCGGCGGGCTCGGGCGGTTCCTTGGTCCGCCGCGCCGCACGGAAGGAATCGGCGGCATAGAGCGCCAGCGCCAGCCAGATCAGGACGAACAGGACCAGTCGATGCGGCTCCAGGCGTTCGCCGTAAACGAGGACGCTGAGGCCCAGCAGGCAGGAAGGGGCGAGGTATTGCATCAGCCCGAGGGTGGAGAGGGTGAGGCGCTGGGCGGCGGCGGCGAACCAGATCAGCGGCAGGGCTGTGGTGGCGCCGGTGAGGAGCAGGAGGCCGAGGCGGACGGGATCGCCGTTCACCACGGCGGGGGCGGCGAGGACGAGATAGAGGCCGGCGGCGGGCAGGAGCAGGAAAGTCTCGGCGGCAAAGCCCACCATGGCGTCGACGCCCACCACCTTGCGCACCAGCCCGTAGAGCGAAAAACTCGCGGCGAGCGTCAGGGACAGCCAGGGCAGGTGCCCGGCCAGGACCACCGCCAGGATCACGCCGGCGGCGGCGAGCCCCACCGCCACGGCCTGGACCGGCCGCAGCCGCTCGCCGAGAACGAGGGCGCCGAGCGCCACGCTCATCAGCGGATTGATGAAATAGCCCAGACTCGCATCGAGCATGTGCCCGGACTGGACCGCCACGAGGTAGAGCAGCCAGTTGACCGCGATGAGCCCAGCCGAGACGACGAGGAGAAGGTGGCGGCGCCTCAGGGGAAACGGGTTACGCACCCGCCGGCGCAGGATCGCCAGCAGGCCGACCACGAGCACGCTCGACCAGACGATGCGATGGGCGAGGATGCTACCGGCCGGCACGGAATCGAGCAGCCGGAAATGCACCGGTACGACGATGCCCCAGCTCAGGTAGGCTCCGAGCGCGTAGATCAGCCCCACGACGTTCCTCCCGTCCCGCTTCGGGGATGGGACGGGGTTTACACCAAGATCCGAAGCGGAGCTCGGGCGCGGGATGGGGGGAAGCAATGCGTCGAGGGGCCGCTTCGCCCTCCCCGTCCGGGGAAGGGGGGAGGTCGATCAGCGGCGCGGCGGGGTGATCGGGTCTCCGCGCAGGAGGGCGTTCAGACGCTCGGTGTCGAACCCGTCCGTGGCCTTCGGCTTGGCCGGCGCGGGCTTGAGGGAGGCCGTCTTCGTCACCGCCGGCTTGGCGGCGGAGGATGGGGAAGGCTTCGATCCGGTGGGCCTGGCTCCCGTCGGGCGGGGTGCGGCGGGGCCGGTAG
>NZ_VRVC01000058.1:0-30238 GCF_008040005.1 Methylobacterium sp. WL19 | reverse complement strand
GCCCCCGTGCCGGGCACCCTGCCGAATGCGCAGACGCCGGCGGAAAGCCGCGAGGCGGCGCTCGCCCGCTCGCCGCGCGTGACCATCGATACCCCGGCGCTCGCCGGTTCGATCGCCCTCAAGGGCGGCCGCGTCGACGACGTCTCGCTCAAGGGCTACCACGAGACCGTGGACGACAAGAGCCCGCGCATCGTGCTGCTCTCGCCCACCGGCAGTGCCAATCCCTATTACGCCGAGTTCGGCTGGGTCGGGCAGAATACCGGCCCCCTCCCCACCGGTGACACGGTGTGGACCGCCGACGAGACCGTGCTGACGCCGACCAAGCCCCTGACGCTGACCTACGACAACGGCGCCGGCCTCGTGTTCCGCCGCGTCATCGCGGTGGACGACAAGTTCATGTTCACGATCCGCGACGAAGTCGAGAACAAGGGCGCGAACGCCGTCACCTTGTATCCCTACGGGCTGGTCTCGCGCTGGGGCAAGCCGACGACGCAGGGCTATTACGTGCTGCACGAGGGCATGATCGGCGTGGTCGGCGCCGACGGCCTGCAGGAATACACCTACGATCACGTCGCCAAGGAGCCGGTGCTCGGCAATGCCAGCACCAAGGGCAAGGCCTGGGCGAACGTGACCGGCGGCTTCGTCGGCATCACCGACAAGTACTGGGCGGCGGCCACCATCCCCGACCAGGCCACGCCCTATACCGGCAGCTTCACCGAGCGCACCGACGGCGCCACCAAGGTCTATCAGGCCAGCGTGCGCGGCGACGGCCGCAACGTCGCGCCGGGCACCACCGTGACGGCGACCCAGCAGCTCTTCGCCGGCGCCAAGGAAGTCAACACGATCAACAACTACCAGAAGGATCTCGGCATCAAGCAGTTCGATCTGATGATCGACTGGGGCTGGTTCCACTTCATCACCAAGCCGATGTTCCGGGCGCTGGACTTCTTCTTCCACCTGTTCGGCAATTTCGGCGTGTCGATCCTGGTGGTGACCTTCTGCCTGAAGCTTCTGTTCCTGCCGATCGCCAACAAGTCGTACCAGTCCATGGCCAAGATGAAGGCCGTGCAGCCGGAGATGGCCTCGATCCGCGAGCGCTACGGCGACGACAAGATGAAGCAGCAGCAGGCGATGATGGAGCTGTACAAGAAGGAGAAGATCAACCCGGTCGCCGGCTGCTGGCCGGTGCTGATTCAGATCCCCGTCTTCTTTGCGCTCTACAAGGTCCTGTTCATCACCATCGAGATGCGGCACGCGCCGTTCTTCGGCTGGATCCAGGATCTCGCCGCTCCCGATCCGACGAACATCCTGAATCTGTTCGGGCTCCTGCCCTTCGCCGCCCCGGACTTCATCCATCTCGGCATCTGGCCGATCGTGATGGGCATCACGATGTTCATCCAGATGAAGATGAACCCCGCGCCGCCGGACCCGGTCCAGGCGCAGATCTTCACCTTCATGCCCATCGTGTTCACCTTCATGCTCGGCTCGTTCCCGGCCGGTCTGGTGATCTACTGGGCCTGGAACAACACCCTTTCGGTGATCCAGCAATACGTCATCATGCGCCGCAACGGCGTGAAGGTGGAGTTGTGGGACAACCTCGGCGGGATGTTCAAGAAGAAGCCCGCCGACAAGGGTGCGGTCGCCAAGAGCTGACCGCCTCCGGGGCTGGACACCGCTCCGCAACGACGACTCGATCACGGGTCCTCTCCGTTTCGCGACGGGGAGGACCTTCCTGTTTCCCGCGTGTCGGCGCCTCACGCTGGCGGATGCGCCGCCCACGATCCGGAACCCATCCATGTCCCAAGCCGAAGCCGACGCGGCCCTCCTCGAATCCGGCCGTCTGCTGTTCGCGGGCGTGGCCGACTTCCTGTCCTCCGCGCCCACCGTCGCTGCCCTGCCGCCGATGAAGGGCGTCGAGATCGCCTTCGCCGGCCGCTCGAACGTCGGCAAATCGAGCCTCGTCAATGCACTGACCGGTCGCAACACTCTGGCGCGGACGTCGCACACGCCGGGGCGGACGCAGCAGCTCAACTTCTTCGATATCGGCGGGCGCCTGACCCTGGTGGACATGCCGGGCTATGGCTACGCCGCCGTGGAGAAGACCAAGGTCGAGGCCTGGACCGACTTGATCCACGATTACCTGAAGGGCCGCGCCAACCTCGCCCGCGTCTTCATGCTGATCGATTCCCGCCACGGGCTGAAGAGCATCGATACCGACGTGCTCGATGGGCTCGACAAGGCCGCCGTGAGCTACCAGATCGTCCTGACCAAGGGCGATGCCCTGAAGAAGGCAGAGATCGAGGCGCGCATCGCCGGCATCCGCTCGGCCATCGCCAAACGCCCGGCGGCCTACCCCGAAATCCTGCTCACATCGAGCCGCGACGATCGTGGCGTGCCGGAACTGCGCGCCAGCGTTGCCCGTCTCCTGTCCGAGCGCGGTGCATGACCGGCTTCGACCGCGCCCTTCTCGCACTCGGCGCTCTCGCCGGCCTGCTGGGCGTCGCCGCGAGCGCGGCGGCGGCCCATATTCCTGGCACCGACAGCCTGAAGACGGCGGCGCAGTTCCTGCTGTTCCACGCGCCCGCCATCATCGTTCTGGTGGCCCTGACCGCAACCGGGATCACTCATCGCCTCACGACCCGAGTCGCCGCCGCCGCCCTGGTGATGGGGCTCGCTCTGTTCTCCGGCGATCTGTCCTTACGGGCGATGCACGGCATTCCGCTCTTTCCCATGGCCGCCCCGGCCGGCGGACTCTTGCTGATGGCCGGCTGGCTGCTGGCCGCACTCGCCGCTTTCGTTCCGACGGGAGCCCGACAGGCGGCACCCGGCCGGTAAGCTCCTGCCGCCCGGTCCCTGACGCGCACCAAAAAGCTCCTCCTCGTGCGAGGCCCTCGTTTCGAGCCCCATGACGCAAGGGAGCCGGTGGGGAGAGGCTCAGACGAACAGGAAGTCGGTCGCGTGCAGATCCGCGACCTGCAGGCCCGCAAGGCGGATGCTGCCCGCGTCGTAGTGGATGACGACCCCGGCGCTGGTGTCCTTGGCGTGAGAGACCAATGCGGCGAAGGAGCCCAGCACATCCTTCTCCAGGCGAATGACGTCGGGCGAGCCCGATCCGGGGCTGAAGTCGGTGATGACGTCCTTGCCCGTGAGGCGGTCGAAAACGAAAGTGTCGCGGCCCACGCCGCCGGTCAGTCTGTCGTTGCCGGCCCCACCGACCAGCGTGTCATTGCCGTCATCGCCACGGAGCGAGTCGTTGCCGGCGTCACCGAACAGCGTGTCGTCGCTGGTCCCGCCGTTCAGCACGTCCTTCCCCTCGCCCCCGAACAGCTTGTCCGACGAGCCATCCCCCGAGAGGACATCGTCGCCGCTGGCTCCCACGACCCGGTCCACACCGTCCCCACCCTGAAGCGTGTCGTTGCCGGCACCGCCATTGAGCTGGTCGTCGCCGAGCTTGCCGATCAGGAGGTTGCTTGCGGCGTCGCCCGCAATCTTGTCGTTCTGGTCGGTCCCGCTCACGTTCTCGACACCGGAGACGGTGTGCTTGCCTTCCTCACCGCCGACGATGAAATAAGACTTCTGGCTCAGATTGACGTTGGCGGCTCGATCGAAAGCGAAGAACGCGAGAGTATCGGTACCCGACTGGCCGTAGACGTCGTCGACGAACAAGTCGTAGCGCATGACGAACCGGTCATCGCCAGATCCGCCGTAGAGCGTATCGACGCCATTGTCTCCAACCAGCAGATCGTTGCCACCGCCGCCATAGAGGGTGTCGCTGCCGACATAGTTCGTCGCCGAATCGGAGTCGCCAAAAATGGTATCGTCCCCGCCTCGACCGTAGATCACGTCGTCGCCACCGTAGCCGAGAATATAGTCGTCGTCGTCGGTCACACCCTTGCCGTAATCGATGACATCGGCCTGACCAGTACCCATTACATACGCCATGACGTTCCTTTCCGTCACACCCTCCAAAGAGGATAGGATTGCGGCGTTAGCCTAGCTTTGCGCCGGCCACCAGGCAATATGAAATTTTGCACTTGAATTATATGACCATCTCTCAAGATAAACGCCAGTATCTGCGGCCCGCAGCGTCCGCATCGCCTTATCCATCAAGGTGTCCCCCCCCGGCTCTAGGTGTTCGACCGATGCGGGCACGGCGCGGAATCATTCCTCGGGAGGGCCTGTTAGCCGCCAGTGAGACATCAAAAATTCGGCGTGCCGACGCGAGGATCTACGATCGGGGATGGGTCGACGCCGACATTGTCGAGTGCTTTCCCCATCGATGGGGCATCCGGCCGGACCGGGACGGCCCTACGCCTATCGAGACGATGGTGTACGCTCCGCCCGGCCACGCACCGAAGGGAGGATCGTTTGCGCAAACCCTGGATTCTGCTCGCCGCCTGCCTCGCGGCCTTCCCCGCCAGCGCCGCGCCGATCGAGGAGAACGAGCCGCTGGTGATGCGGATCATCTTCGAGGATTGCCTCGGCTACATCCGCCACGGCCGCATGCCGTTCCAGGGGCTCGCGACGCGGCCCGCCTCACGGGAGGCGATCGACACCATCCCGAGCCGTGCGCCGGACCGGGAGAAGGCCGTGGAGCTTTTGTCGCCGCGCTACGTGGCATCCTGGGGCCAGGACGGGAACGGCCGGCATTGCCTCATCCGTACGATCTGGCAGGCCGAGCCTGACACCCGGCCGGTGCGCCTTGGCGTAGCGAGCGATGGCTTCCTGCAACGCGTCGATGCACGCGCCCGCGCCGAGGGTCTGACGAGCAGCGGTATGGCGGATGCATTCACGCCGATATCCGTCAGCTCCTGGTCCGAGGGCGAAACCGGCCACGACAGCGGTCCGCTGCGGCCCATCAGCTTCTCGCTCGTGGCCTCTGGCGCCGACGAGGCCCGGGGCCTCGCCGATACCGGCGTGATCGCCATGGGCGGCCCACCGCAGGGACGCCCCTGAAACCCCGACCCTTGTCCCATGCGGCGGATCGGAATGTCTGATCAGAACGATCGGCGGGCTCGCGTCACGTAGTCGGGTCAGGCCCGGGAAACAGGCCGCCCCCTACGGCATGACCGGCGGGTGGTAGGTCAGCGTGAAGGCCAGCGCCCAGAGCAGGAACAGCACCACCGGCAGGTGGATGATGAGCTGCAGGAAGCTGAACCCGACGATGTCGCGGGCCTTGAGGCCGAGGATGCCGAGAAGCGGCAGCATCCAGAACGGGTTGATCAGGTTCGGCAACGCCTCGGCGGCGTTGTAGATCATCACCGCCCAGCCGAGATGGACCTGTAGCTCGTTGGCGGCCTGCATGACGTAGGGCGCTTCCAGCAGCCACTTGCCGCCGCCGGACGGCACGAAGAAGCCGAGCACCGCCGAATAGACACCCATGGAGATCGGGAAGCTGCCCGTGGTGTTCAGCGCCACGAACGCGTGGGTGATCACGTCCGAGACCGAAGTGCCGCCGGCATTCTTGGCGTTGGTCAGCATGGCGCTGATCGCCGCGTAGAGCGGGAACTGGATCAGCACGCCGGCGGTGGCCGGCACCGCTTTGGCGACGGAGGCGAGGAAGTTCCGCGGCCGCCAATGCAGCAGCAGGCCGAGGGTGAGGAAGAGCAGGTTGTAGGTGTTGAGGTTGGAGATCGCGGTGATCCAGGATTGGCGCGCGAATTCCTGGTAGAGCCAGCCGCCGGCGATGATGACGAGGAGCAGGGTCAGGATCGGCGAATGCTCCAGCCATTCCGAAGGCTGCTGCGGCCGGGACTCGTCCGGCTTGTCGCGCGAGACGTCGAGGCCGAGGTCGTCGGCCGTCACGGCGGTGGCGGGCTGGGGCGCCGACACGTAGGCGATGACGATCGAGATCACGAAGAGGATCAGGGCGATCAGCATCGACTGCCAGAGAAAGATCGTCTCGCTGAACGGAATCACGCCGGTGATCGGCAGGAGGCTCGGCGGCAGGCTTTTGGGATTGGCCTGCAACTGCGCGGCCGATGAGCTGAGGCCCATGGCCCAGGTGGCGCCGAGGCCGAGATAGGCGGCCGCCCCCGCGGCCCGGTAGTCCATGCGGAGTTCGGTGCGGCGGGCGAGCGCGCGGGCGAGAAGGCCGCCGAAGATCAGGCTGAGGCCCCAGCTCAGGAACGACGACAGCATCGTCGCCGCCGCCACGAAGCCGACCGCACCCCGGCCCGTCTTGGGCACGAGGGCGAGCCGGTCGATCAGCCGCTGAACCGGCGGCGCCGTCGCCACCACGTAGCCGCCGATGGTGACGAAGGCCATCTGCATGGTGAAGGGGATCAGGCTCCAGAATCCGTCGCCGAAGCTCTTGGCCACCGTCATCGCGGGAGCGCCATTGGCCAGCGCCCCGAGGGCCACGATGACCACCGCGATGGCCACGAAGATGAACGCGTCGGGAAACCAGCGCTCGGCCCAGACGGTGAAGCGGATGCCGAGGCGGGACAGGGCACCATCGGTAGCAGCTTCGCCAGCGGGGCGGCCGGTTCCCGGTTTGGACGGAACCGGATTGCGGGTTTCTGGATTGCGTGCCGACATCTGAAATCCCGCCGTGATCCGGCCTGGTCCATCAAGCCGACGCCGTGCATGTTGCCCAAACATGGAGCAGGCTCAAGCCCGGCGTTTTGGCTTGTCACCAAGCAAAGGCGACAGGCACGCCTCCCCTTCAATCTTCCTTCAACACTGCACGCTTAGATCGCATCGGCAATTCTTGGGGAAGACGAGGCGTGACGAAGCCGGCGAGCCAATCCCCCGTGGAGATCATCCGCGACCGCCGCCCCCGGGCGGATGCGATGTCCCGCGATTTGACCGACGGGACCGGGTCCGACCGTGATGACGGTGGGAGGAAGGCCTACGGTTCGCAATTGGCGTGGCTGTTCGGCATCCTGGCCAGCGTGGCGGCGATTGCCGGCGCCGTCCTCGTCGTCCTGGCTCTGCCGCCCGTGCTCGATTGCCGAAACCGGGCAGCGCAGGGCTTCTTCGTAGGCCAGACCTATGGGGGCTGCGTGGCGAGCGGGTTCTCAGCGCGGTGGAACCTGCTCGAACAGCGGGTGACAATGACGCTGCGCGGCTCGGGTCGCTGATCGACGCCTCGCTCCCCGCCCGGGATGCGCGCATTCCTTCGGGAGATGACACGGGAGATGGCGGCCATCGCCTGACCTGCCCCGGCGAAACGAGCCCGCCGGGGCCGTGAGACAGGCCGCGCCTCAGTTCAGCGTGACGCTCGCCGGGCGCCGCTCCGGCAGGGCCGGATCGTCGCCGATCATCAGGCCGGACGGGCCGAGCCGGACCTGCACCGCCTCGCCGTCATGGATACGACCCGCGAGCAGCTGCTCGGCCAGCCGATCCTGCACCGCCTTCTGGATCACACGCTTGAGCGGACGCGCCCCGTAGGCCGGGTCGTAGCCCTTGTCGGCGAGCCAGTCGCGGGCATCGGGCTCCACGTCGAGGGCGATCTTGCGCTCGTCGAGGAGGGTCTGCAGCCGCTTGAGCTGGATATCGACGATCGCCCCCATCTCCGACCGCCGGAGACGGTGGAACAGGATGATCTCGTCGATCCGGTTGAGGAATTCCGGCCGGAAATGATGGCGGACCACGCCCATCACCTCCTCGCGGACCTCGTCCGTCTCCTGCCCCTCCGTCTGCGCCACCAGATATTCGGAGCCGAGATTCGAGGTCATGATCAGAAGCGTATTGCGGAAATCCACCGTCCGCCCCTGCCCGTCCGTGAGTCGCCCGTCATCGAGAACCTGCAGCAGGACGTTGAACACGTCCGGATGCGCCTTCTCGATCTCGTCGAACAGCACGACCTGATAGGGCCGGCGCCGCACGGCTTCCGTGAGCGCTCCGCCCTCCTCGTAGCCGACATAGCCCGGAGGCGCGCCGATGAGCCGGGCCACGGAGTGCTTCTCCATGTATTCCGACATGTCGATCCGCACGAGGGCGGTGTCGTCGTCGAACAGGAACCCGGCGAGTGCCTTGGTCAGCTCGGTCTTGCCGACGCCCGTCGGCCCGAGGAACATGAACGAGCCGATCGGCCGGTTCGGGTCCTGCAGGCCGGCACGGGCACGCCGCACGGCGGTGGCCACGGCTTCCACGGCTTCGCGCTGGCCGACGACACGCTGCCCGAGCGCCGCTTCCATGGCGAGCAGCTTCTCGCGCTCGCCTTCCAGCATCTTGTCCACGGGCACGCCGGTCCAGCGCGAGACGACACCGGCGATATGGGCCGGCGTCACCGCCTCCTCGACCATACCGTCGCGGGCGACGGCGGTTTCGGCAGCGGCCTCGTTCTCGGCGAGCTCCCGCTCCAACCCAGGGATCACGCCGTAGGCGAGTTCGCCCGCGCGCTGATACTGGCCCTGGCGCTGGGCCGAGGCGAGTTCGTTGCGCGCCTCGTCGAGCTTCTTCTTGAGTTCGGCTGCGGCACCCAACTTGTCCTTCTCGGCCTTCCAGCGGGAGGTGATCGCGGCCGACTGCTCTTCGAGATCGGCCAGTTCCTTCTCCAGCCGCACCAGACGGTCGCGGGAGGCGGAATCGGTCTCCTTCTTCAGGGCCTCGCCCTCGATCTTGAGGCGCACCACCTCGCGGTCGATGTTGTCGAGCTCCTCCGGCTTAGAATCGACCTGCATGCGCAGGCGCGAGCCGGCCTCGTCCATCAGGTCGATGGCCTTGTCCGGCAGGAAGCGGTCGGTGATGTAGCGGTTCGACAGGGTCGCGGCCGCCACGAGGGCCGCGTCCTGAATACGGACGCCGTGGTGCTGCTCGTACTTCTCCTTGATGCCGCGCAGGATCGAGACCGTGTCCTCGACGGTGGGCTCGGACACGAAGACGGGCTGGAAGCGGCGGGCGAGGGCCGCGTCCTTCTCCACATGCTTGCGGTATTCGTCGAGGGTGGTCGCGCCGACGCAATGCAGCTCGCCGCGCGCCAGAGCTGGCTTGAGCAGGTTGGAGGCGTCCATCGCCCCGTCCGCCTTGCCGGCTCCCACCAGCGTGTGCATCTCGTCGATGAACAGGATGATGCCCCCGGCGGCCGAAGTGACTTCCGACAGCACGCCCTTCAGCCGCTCCTCGAACTCGCCGCGATACTTCGCGCCGGCGATCAGCGCGCCCATGTCGAGGGCCAGCAGACTCTTGTCCTTCAGGCTCTCCGGCACGTCGCCATCGACGATGCGCAGGGCCAGCCCCTCGACGATGGCAGTCTTGCCGACGCCGGGTTCGCCGATCAGCACCGGGTTGTTCTTGGTGCGCCGGGACAGGACCTGGATGGTGCGGCGGATCTCCTCGTCACGGCCGATCACCGGGTCGAGCTTGCCCTCCCGGGCGGCCTCGGTGAGGTCGCGGGCGTATTTCTTCAGGGCGTCGTAGGCGTTCTCGGCCGTGGCGTTGTCGGCCGTACGGCCCTTGCGGAGCGCGTTGATGGCGGCGTTCAGCGACGCGGCGGTGACGCCGGCGGCGGCGAGGGCACGGCCGGACTCGGTGTCCTTCTCCACGGCGAGGGCGAGCAGCAGGCGCTCCACGGTGACGTAGGAATCGCCCGCCTTCTGGGCGGCCTTCTCGGCGGTGTCGAACAGGCGCACGAGTTCGCGCGTCGCCTGGGGCTGCGCCGAGTTGCCGGAGACCTTGGGCTGCTTGGCCAGCCATTGCTCGACCTGGGCGAGGGCCACGCGGGACTGCCCGCCGGCGCGGTCGATCAGACCGGCGCAGAGCCCCTCTGGATCGTCCAGGAGCACCTTGAGCAGGTGGCCGGGCTGCAATTGCGGATGGCCTTCGCGAAGGGCCAGGGATTGCGAGGCCTGGACGAAGCCGCGGGCGCGTTCGGTATAGATCTCGAAATTCATGTCTGTCCTCTCCCCCGTGCCGACGATCCACCGCCCGCCAAGCGGCGCGGCCCCGTCGAGACGTCGCTTCCCGACCGGATGGTCCGGGAAGCCTCGGCGCCGCGAGGGCCGCCGATTGCTCACGATGTAGTGTTGCAAATGAGCACCACAAGACCCGATCACGGACTTGCGTGCGAGTATGGCTTCGGGCGAGGCTGACGGCATGACCGCGACGCCGACCAGCCTTCCCGAACTGCGCCTCGAAGCGCTCCACCGCTACCCCGTGAAGGGGCTCTCGCCCGAGGAGCTGGAGCAAGTGACGCTGGAAGCGGGACGCTATTTTCCGGGCGACCGGCTGTTCGCCATCGAGAACGGGCCGTCCGGCTTCGATCCGGCCGCGCCGAAGCATCAGCCCAAGATCAAGTTCCTGATGCTGATGCGCAACGAGGCCCTGGCCCGCCTCATCACGCGCTACGACGACGAAACGTCGGTGCTGACGATCCGCCAGGGCGACGGCCTCGTGGTCGAGGCCGACCTCTCGACGCCGGAAGGGCGCGAGGCGGTGGAAGCGTTCTTCCGTGCCGAATTCGCGGACTCCCTGCGCGGGCCGCCGAGGCTGCTCGCCGCACCGGACGGCTTCCGCTTCACCGATTCAGCACGCGGCTTCGTCTCGCTCCTCAACCTCGCCAGCGTCGCGGCGACGGAGGACATGGTGGGCGCGCCCGTCGATCCGTTGCGCTTCCGCGCGAACCTTCACCTCACCGGCCTTCCCCCCTTCGCCGAACTCGACCTCGTCGGGCGCATTCTCGCCACGGCGGGAGGCGTGCGCCTGCGGATCTCGAAGCGGACGGAGCGCTGTGCGGCGACAAATGTCGATCCGGCGACCGGCATCCGTGACCTCGCGATCCCCCGGACGCTCTCCACGCGTCTCGGCCATGCCGATTGCGGGGTCTACGCGGAGGTGCTCCATGGGGGCCGCCTCGAACGGGGCGAGACGCTCCGGATCGAGGCGTGAGGCGCTAAACAGGTTTGTATCGCAGAAGCGCGGCGGCCACGTCTGCGAAACCTGCCTCGGAGACTCGCGAGGCCTGCGGGCCCTGATCGTCCGTCGCGTTCCCCGATGCGGGATCGCTCAGATCGCGTGACGCGGGACGAGGACGATAGCTGCGGCGTAGCCCGCCCGGCGCAGGCCGCGAAGATCGGCATGGCGGCGCTCGCAGGTCACCCTGACGTAGCGCTTCTCACCATCATCGCTCCAAGTGGAAGCAGCCATGGTCTGGCCATGGATCATGCATTCCATCGGCGTGTGCGCGGGAGACACGATGACGTCGAGGGCGGTGGTGCGGGAGCAATCCTGCACCGCGATCATGCTGGAGCAAACGAGGGCGACGGCTAACAATTCGGACATGACGGACCCCTTTTTCGGTTCGGCGAATAAGGTCCGCGGTGTTGCTCAGGCGTCGAGCGGCCGCGTGATTGTTGCCTGAGCGTTCCTCGTCGTTTTTCATTGGACTTGGTCTAGCATGACAGATGCCAAACCTGTCGCAAGGTAGCCTCGATC
Organism: Methylobacterium sp. WL19; assembly: GCF_008040005.1. NCBI lineage: Bacteria > Pseudomonadati > Pseudomonadota > Alphaproteobacteria > Hyphomicrobiales > Methylobacteriaceae > Methylobacterium > Methylobacterium sp. WL19. The sequence goes on along the minus strand of NZ_VRVC01000058.1, from coordinate 18,859 downwards.
CGGGCTGGACATGGCTCTCATGCGCGGCGCGAAGACTTCGGATTCACGCGCGAAGCGATACCTTGCCGGCCCGCGATCGGCCGGTGACGAGGCGATCCTCGTTACGGGGCACGAGCCAGGTCGGCTCGGGCTCGGCGCGGGGCAGGATGCTGGCGACGGCATCGAGATCGACGACGTAGCTGTCGGTCAGTCTGCGCCAGACTTCTGCGGGAGAGGCGGTGTCCTTCCCGATCTGGGCGAGGGCGGCAGTCAGATTCCGAAGGCCGGTGAGGGTCGGACGGGCGAGGGTGGGATCCGCGGCGAGCATCGGAGGAAGCGTCCTGTGCAATCGTCCAAAGGATCACAGGACATGGTTAACGTATGGTTATACCCGCCCCCTTGGTGCCGGCCGTTCTCACCACCGATCCGCCTTTCACAACGGGACCATTTTTCCGAGCTTTGGCGGCTATGGCGCTTCGCAGTGCGACATCGCTGCGCTAGAAGCGCGTCGTCGCGCATCCCGATCCGGCGCCGTAGCGAGGACAGTGCCTCACGATGAAAGAATCTCTGGCAAAAGACGCCCTCCCGAACGTGCATGTCCGCGCGGAAGTCCTGGTCCAGGCGCTCCCACACATGCAGCGCTACGACCAGGAAATCGTCGTCATCAAGTATGGCGGCCACGCCATGGGCGACCGCGCGGCGGCGGAGGATTTCGCCGAGGACATCGTCCTCCTCGAGCAATCCGGCCTGAAGCCCATCGTCGTCCATGGCGGCGGCCCGCAGATCGGACGGATGCTCGGCCGGCTCGGGATCGAATCCGAATTCCGCGGCGGCCTGCGCGTCACCGACGAGGCCACCGTGGAGGTGGTCGAGATGGTGCTCGCCGGCTCGATCAACAAACAGATCGTCGGCTGGATCTCGGCCGAGGGTGGCCGCGCCATCGGTCTCTGCGGCAAGGACGGCAACATGGTCCGCGCCCGCAAGGCGACGCGTACCGTCCTCGACCCGGAGAGCCAGACCGAGCAGGAGATCGATCTCGGCCTCGTGGGCGAGCCCGAGCACGTGGAACGCGGCGTCCTCGATGCGGTGCTGAAAGCCGAGTTGATTCCGGTCCTCGCCCCGGTCGCGTTCGGGGCGGACGGCCAGACCTACAACGTCAATGCCGATACGTTCGCCGGAGCGATCGCCGGGGCGCTGCGGGCCAAACGCCTGTTGCTGCTCACCGACGTGCCGGGCGTACTCGACAAGGACAAGAAGCTGATCACCGACCTGACCCTCGAGGATTGCCGCCGCCTCATCGCCGACGGCACCATCACGGGCGGGATGATCCCGAAGATCGAGACCTGCATCTACGCGCTGGAACAGGGTGTCGAGGCCGTGGTCATCCTCGACGGCAAGGTCAGCCACGCGGTGTTGCTGGAGCTCTTCACCGACCACGGCGCGGGTACCCTGATCCGCCGTACGTAGCCACGAAGCCCCGGGACGTCTCGTCTGCGTCCCGGGGCACGGCACATTCGAAGCCGGCCGGAGCCGGAGACCATCACGCGTCTTCGGCCTTGCCGGGCTCGGGCACACCGGCCTTGGCCCAGAACAAAGCCGTCGCCTTGCGATAGGCTTTGAGCAGGGCGGGTCCTTCCGGACCCGCGGGGCCGATCTCGTCCCAGATCTGCTGACACAGGCCGGCCTGGACCGTGAAGCGGCCTGGATCCTCGGTCTTCGCGGCGGCCGTCAACGCACCCACGATCTTGCGCATGCGGTCGGCATTCTGCGCGAACACCTCCTCGCGCTCGGCCACGCGACGGCGGGCCGCCTCGGCCTTCGCGGCGCGGCGCTCGTCGGCGGAGACCGCATCCTCGGTCACATCCGCCCCGTCGGGCCGGAACGCAGCCTCAACCTTCTTGAGGGCGGCGCGGCCGCGCAGGATCATCGGCCTGGCGTCTGGTCGCCCCCGACAGGCTACCCGCAGCTCGACGACGAGACGCTTGGCCATATCCACCATCTTGAGCGACGGTGGGGACTCGGAGGCTGAAACGGCCGCCTTCTCCAGGGCTGCGATGATGGACTCCGCGTCCGCCGAAGGTCGCTCGTCGGAAACGTCGGGGCCGGGAATCGCCAATGCCTTGTGGTCCGGCTCAAAGCTCACGATGAAACCCTCTCGATCGATCTGGGGCGCCGCTCCGCGGATCGCTTCCCCGACCGTTCGCGCTGCCGCTCCCGTGTCGGAAGCCGCCATGCCGAGAAACCGGCGACACCGCCGCACACATGTGCCCCGCGCTCGAGCCTTGGTTTCGCAGGCCGGCTGCCGAGACGGGGCGTAGCCCTATCGCCTCGGCCGCGACAGCGTCAAGGCAATCGCCACCACATCCGCCTCATGGCGATACGGGTGAATTAAAATGGGAAGGAAAGGAAGGTGCCCAGCCATGTCTGAGCACTCGACCGACACGTCCCGTGACCATCGGGACACCATCAGATAAATCAATGATGTGATCGGAGAAAATGGTGCTGCTGGACAGGATTGAACTGTCGACCTCCTCATTACCAATGAGGTGCTCTACCACTGAGCTACAGCAGCCGATCGTCGCGACGTGTCGGGACGAGCGGGGAGTTAGCGGATCAAACGCGGCTTGGCAATCACTTCTCGCCACCTTTGAGCAATCCGTTTGAAACGAGCAGCCCGGTTTCCCTCTTGCAGGCGGCTCGTATGATGCCCGCCAGACCGGATTCAGCCACGGCTTCCGCCGCGTCGGAGGGAGAGAACCAGCGGTCCTCGCGCTCGTTCCGCTCCGGCCAGTGCTTGAGCTGCTTGCGCACTTCCAGGGGGAACACCTTGACCTGGCAGAGGACGAAATCGCGGCTCTTCAGGCGTTTCTCGTAAAGATAGAAGCCGAGCGGCCTCTTGCCGATCTCGCCCAGGAGACCGGCCTCCTCATAGGCTTCCCGGGCGGCGGCCTCGAATGGCTTGCGGCCCTTCATCGGCCAGCCTTTCGGGATCACCCACCGGCGGCTCTCGCGCGAGGTGATGAGGAGGATCTTGAACCCGCCATCCGGAAGGCGCCGGAACGGCAAGGCACCGACTTGGCGTCGAGGCTCCGCCTCACTCTCCAATTGGATTGAACTCATGGCAGGTGAACGCCCAGTCGCCGTCCGGGTTCGACGGGCCGAGGCCGACAGCGAGGTTCTAGACGGGGCATTGTACGCATTCGCGACGAGACGGGCGTTTTCACAGCATGAGCGATCGGTACGAGGACCATCGAACTCCGGATCATCGGACGCCCCTTGTCAGTCACGCGAGAGCGGGCCCGAAGGTGTGGAACAGCCGAGGCTGGCTTGGATGTGTCGGACACGGGTTGGCTCTACCGGAAAAAGAAGATTGCCCTCAAGGCAAAATTTATCCGGCAAACTAAAACGGCTTCCCGTGCTTCCAGCGTAGAGAACCCGCGTTCCTACGACACGCGTGTGACACCGCGAACTCAGCCGACACCGGCGGAATGACCCTCGGCACGACGATGCAAGGCGGTGTTCAGCCGGCGGCGCTGAGGTTCTCGATCAGGGCATTGAGGTCGGCGCGCATGGCCTGGACCTCCGGCTCCGACATGTTGAGCTGGCACATCACGGATTCCCGCACGAGGCGGGCTTCGGCGCGAAGGTCACGGCCATGCTCGGTCAGTTGGATCTCGACCTCGCGCTCGTCACTCCGCCGTCGGTTGCGGATCAGGAAACCGGCCGTCTCGAGCCGTTTCAGAACCGGCGTCAGCGTGCCGGAATCGAGCCTCAGACGGCGACCGATATCCGACACCGTCACGCCATCGGTCTCCCACAGGACGAGGAGAACCAGATATTGCGGATAGGTCAGCCCCATCCGCTCCAGCATGGGCCGGTACGACCGGGTGATCCGATGCGCGGCGGCGTAGAGCGCGTAGCAGAGCTGATTGTCGAGGAGCAGCGGGTCCGTGGTGGAGCTCACCTGCTGCTCTGGAGCATCGACCATATACACCACGCGATCGATCCCCAGATCCAGACGAGACGACGCACGACCGGCGACCTCGGTTCCTCGCGTCCGGCTCCGTGCCCGGGGCATCGGACGCGGAGCCGGACGAGGGGCTGCCAACGTCCGAAAGTCTCGTCATTTCGTTCCGATTGCAAGCATTTACCGGACCACAGGCGGCATCCATACCCGATGGCTGCCATGAACGGGATGCCACGCCATCGCGCGAGCCGCGCGACGCAGCCGGCCCAAGCGCACCCTCCCTGTTACGAACGGGGCGGATTGATGCACGAACAGCCTGTGACCGCCCCCTTTTTGGCCTGTGCCTCGGCGGAGGGAGCGGCCACAATGCGGGGATCAAGCCCGTGACAGGATACCACGATGCAGCTCGCCCCTTCAGCCTCCCGCTCCCGCGCTCTTCCGATGGCCATCGCCCTGGCCTTCGGCCTCGGCCTGCCCCTGGCACCGGTCTCGGGTTCGGCGCTCGAAGGGCCGGCTCCGGCCAAACCGGGTGAGGCCACGGCGCCGGCAGCGGCGGCCAAGCCCCGTGTCGTCATCGTGGCCACCGGCGGCACCATCGCCGGCGCCGGTGCGGATGCCGCCAACAGCGCCACCTACCAGGCGGCCAAGGTCCCGGTGGACAAGCTCATCGCCGCCGTGCCCGCCATCGCCCAGATCGCCGAGGTGCGCGGAGAGCAGGCCTTCCAGATCGCGTCGGAGAGCTTCACCAACGCCCAGTTGATCCAGCTCGCCAAGCAGGTCTCGGCCCTGGTCAAACGCGACGACGTCGATGGGGTGGTCATCACCCATGGCACCGACACCGTGGAGGAGACCGCCTATTTCCTCGACCTCGTCGTGAAGACCGACAAGCCCATCGTCATGGTCGCTTCCATGCGCCCCTCCACCGCGATCTCGGCGGACGGCGCCCTCAATCTCCTCGACGCCGTGGTGGTCGCCGGCGCGAAGGATTCCCGCGCCAAGGGCGTGCTCCTCACCATGAACGACGAGATCCAGGCCGGACGCGACAGCACCAAGCGCGTGAACATCAAGCCCTCCGCCTTTTTCAGCCAGTGGGGGCCGCTCGGCATGGTGGTGGAGGGCAAGACCTACTGGTTCCGCGCGCCGGTGAAGCGCCACGGCACGACCTCCGAGTTCGACATCGAGACGATCGACTCCCTGCCGGACGTCGCCATCGTCTACGGCTCGGGCAACATGCACCCCGAACCCTACACCTCGGCCGTGGCCGGCGGCGCGAAGGCCATCATCCATGCCGGCACCGGCAACGGCTCGGTGGCCGGCTATCTCGTCGACACCCTGAAGGACATCCGCTCCAAGGGGGTGCAGATCATCCGTTCGTCCCGCGTCGGCGACGGCTTCGTCCTGCGCAATGCCGAGCAGCCGGACGACAAGTACGATTGGGTCGTCGCCCACGACCTCAACCCGCAGAAGGCCAAGATCCTCGCCGCCGTCGCCCTGACGAAGACGCAGGACACCAAGGAGCTGCAGCGGATCTTCTGGGAATACTGAGCGGATCGCCCCGACCATCGCCTCAGCGCAGGAGGAAACCCTCTGGCGCGAGGGGCGGCGGTGCGGGCTCACCGAGAGCGTCGCGGACGATCCCCTCCACCACGCGGACGAGGGCATCGAGAGGCAAATCGTTGGGTTCGGTGCCGAAGGGATCCTCCAGCTCGTCCCCCAGGGCATCGAGGCCGAAGAAGGTATAGGCGACGAGCGCCGTCACGAGCGGCGTCACCCAGCCCAGGGTGCCCGCGAGCCCGAAGGGGAGGAGCAGACAGTAGATCCAGGCCGTGCGGTACAGGAGCAGGGTGTAGGCGAAGGGGAGCGGTGTGCTCTGGATGCGCTCGCAGACGATCTGAACCTGGCCAAGGGCGGCGATCTTCTGCTCCACGAGGCCGAACAGGATGTCGGAGACGGCGCCCTCGCTCCGGGCCCGCCCGAGATCGGCCAATTGGTGGACGAGCACCGCCTCGGCCGGACTGGGCCGGGCGTGCAGATCCGCCGCCTCCGCCTCGGGGAGCCACGGGATGGCGGCCGCCGCCTCGTCGCCACGGCGCATTTGCGCGTGCAGGGCGAGGGCGAAGGCCATGACGCGCCTCAGCGTCCGCGCGCGGAGGGCGCGATGCTGCTCCTCGGGCAGGAGCGCGGCCAGGAGGCGGGCAAAGGAGCGCGCTTCGAGGATCAGCGTTCCCCAGGCTTTGCGCGCCTCCCACCAACGGTCGTAGCAGGCCCCGTTGCGGAAACTCAGGAAGATCGAGAGCGCCAACCCGACCAGCGTGAAGGGGCCGATGCCGGCACTCATCGGGAAGGGATGGGGCCATGCCCGCTCCACCGCGACGACTGCAATGGCAGCCGCGGTGATGAAGCTCACCTTCAGCGCCACCCTCGGCAGGATCGAGCCCTGAAGCGTGAACAGCACCGCCATCAGGTTTGGACGCGAACGGACGATCATGGTGGGTTCGAGGTTCCGTTGATGGGATCGAGGGCCGCGCGAAAGGACAACCCGGACGAGCCCGCGTCACCGGGCGCTCCACGACACGCCAGCCCGAGCAGGCTCGCACCGGCAAGCCGACGCGTCCCTCGCTCAGTCCTTTCGAGCGTCGCTGGTTCCAGGATGCAAGACCGATGGACGACTTTCACGAGGTCTGCCCGCCATGAACACCATCGATCCACGGCGCACTGCGCCCGATCTCGCCGCGTGGTCGGAACATCGGAAATGAAGATCGGCACAGGGCGCTCGGCAGCGGTGGAACGCAGAATGTTGAATATTGTCGACGTTCCCGCACTGCAAAAGTCTTCGTGCCGCCCAAGCAAGAGCGGACAATTGCGCAGAATCCTCGCGAGCCGCCGGAAAGGCCGGATATCGGGAGGCGAGAACCAACCAATCCGCTGCAGTGCAACAAGACATTCGCACCGCTACTACCCCTAGACCGGCCCCTTGCGGAAACTGGACCGTATCTTTACGCTATGGGTGCCAAACAAGACTTCCGCACTCCCCACACTATGCAAGATATCACTTGTGTTAGGGATGGGACGGGGGAGGCGCTCCGAGGATAGACCGGTCGATGAAGAAAAATAAGGTGATCACGGCCGAGGAGGCGATCGCCCTCATCCGGCACGACGACGTCGTCACCACCACGGGGTTCGTCCAGAGTTGCATCCCGGAGGCGCTTCATGCCGCCCTGGAGAAGCGCTTCGTCGACACGGGCGCCCCGCGCGGCCTCACCCTGATCATGACCGCCGGCGCCGGCGACAGCAAAGGCCTCGGCACCGGCCGCCTCCACCACGAGGGCCTGCTGAAGCGCGTCATCGCCGCCAATTTCGGTCGCATGCCGAAGGTGGCCAAGGCCGCCCAGGACAACAAGATCGTCGGCTACAACCTGCCCCAGGGCGTGATCTCGCAGCTCTACCGCGCCTGCGCCGCCGGCCAGCCCGGCCTCTTCTCAAAGGTCGGCCTGCACACCTATGTCGATCCGCGCCATGGCGGCGCCCGCGTCAACCAGGTGACGACGGACGAGATCGTCAAGCTCGTGGAGGTCGATGGCGAGGAGTGGCTGTTCTACACCGCCACCAAGATCGACGTCGCCTTCATCCGCGGCACCTCGGCGGACCCGGCCGGCAACATCTCCTTCGAGAAGGAGGCGCTCACCCTCGACTGCCTGGCCCAGGCCATGGCGGCGCGCAACAATGGCGGCATCGTCATCGCGCAGGTGGAGCGCATCGTCGATGACGGCTTCCTGCTGCCCAAGGACGTGCGGGTGCCGGGCATCCTGGTGGATTGCGTGGTGCTGGCCGAGCCCGAGATGCACCGCATGAATTACGGCGTGCAGCACGATGCGGCGCTCGCCGGCCAGATCCGCGTGCCGGTGAGCGGCATGAAGAAGATGAAGCTCGACGCCCGCAAGATCATCGCCCGCCGCGCGGCCTTCGAATTGCCGCCGAACGGCGTGGTCAATCTCGGCGTCGGCGCACCCGAGGGCATTTCGGCGGTGGCCAACGAGGAGAAGGTGACGCCCTACATTACCCTCACCACGGAAGCCGGCGCCGTGGGCGGCGTGCTCGCGTCCGGGTCGAGCTTCGGCGCGGCGACGAATGCCGATTGCGTCATCGACCAGAACCAGATGTTCGATTTCTACGATGGCGGCGGCCTCGACATGACCTGCCTCGGCATGGCCGAGTGCGACCAGCACGGCAACGTCAACACCAGCGCGTTCGGCGGCAAGCTCAACGGTTGCGGCGGCTTCATCAACATCAGCCAGAACGCGCGGAGCGTTGTCTTCGCCGGCACCTTCACCGTGGGCGGCCTGGAGACCACGATCGAGGACGGCAAGCTCAAGATCGTTACCGAGGGGCGCTCGCAGAAGTTCCTGCCGCAGGTGGAGCAGATCACCTTCAGCGGCCCCTACGCACAGAAGCGCTCGCAGCCGGTGATCTACGTCACCGAGCGTTGCGTCTTCCAGCTCACCGACGAGGGGCTCGAACTCATCGAGGTGGCGCCCGGCATCGATATCGAGCGCGATATCCTGCCCCATATGGGCTTCACGCCGATCATCAAGCACCCGGCGCAGATGGATGCCCGACTGTTCCGGGACGAGCCGATGGAGTTGCTCTCGGATCTCCTCAACCTCAACCTGCCGGAACGGGTCAGCTACGACGCCGAGCGCAACATCCTCTTCCTCAACCTCGAAGGCTGGCACGCCCGCATCAAGAGCGACATCGACGACCTGCGCAAGGTTCTGGTCGATGCCTGCAAGAAGGCCGGCCAGCGGGTCAATTCGGTGGTCAACCATGACGGGTTCCGCATCAACGAGAACCTGTACGACGATTACGCCAGCATGATCCAATACCTGTCGGCGAACTACTATCTCACCACCACTCGCTACGCGACGAGCGCCTTCCTGCGCCTCAAGATGGAAGAAGCGCTGAACAATCGTGGCCTCGCCCCGCACGTCTTCGAGCGCAAGGAAGACGCCCACGCCTTCCTCGACGGCATGGACCGCAAGGTACGCCGGGCCTCCACCGCCATCGACGCGGCGGCGTGAGATCACGGCGGGATGGAGATCGGGTTCGACGACCGGTCTCCATCCCTCGTGCTGCCGGCATGGACGGGGATGCGGCCGGTCCGATGATGGTTGATCAGGCAGTGGAATCCGATACCGTGAGATCGGCAGCCAGGAAATCGACGAAGGCGCGAACCTTCGGGCTCACCTGCCGGCTCGAGGGCCAGACGATCCTGAGCTTGCCGGTGCTCTTAATGTAGGGTGTCAGAACCGGCAGGAGCAGACTGGCTTCGATCTGCGGCCGGATGGTGAAGAGAGGGACGCAGGTGACGCCCTGTCCCCGCTCCGCCAGATAGATCAGCGGCTCGAGCGTGCTCGCTGTCAACGCAACCGGCACATCGCCTCCGACGAAGATATCGCCCCGGTAGAGAGGCCATCGCTCCAGCTTGCCGTTCGAGGGATAGCGGTGCTGCAGGCAGGCATGCCCGGCGAGATCCTCCGGTATGTTCGGGTATCCCATCCTATCGAAGTATTCCGGCGCCCCCACGACCCTGTGCTCGAATTGCCCGAGCATGCGCGTCATCAGCCGGGAATCGGAGACCTCGCCAGTCCGCACGACCGCGTCGAACCCCTCCTCCACTACATCGACGACGCGATCGGTGAAATCGAGGTCGAGCTCGACATCCGGATATGCGCGCATAAAGGCGGACAGGGACGGCATCAACAGCATCCCCACCAGCGGAAGGCTGATCCGCAGCCGTCCCCGCGGCCTCTCCTGTGACAAGGACATCTCGCGGGTCGCGGCATCGACCTCGGCAAAGATGCGGCGGCTGCGCTCCAAGAGCAGGCTGCCTTCCGCCGTCAGGGCGATGCTGCGGGTGCTGCGGTGAAACAGACGGGTGCCCAACCGCAGCTCCAGCCGCGCGATGGCCTTGCCCACCGCCGAGGGAGAAACTCCGAGCCGCCGGGCGGCCTCGACGAAGCTTCCAGCCTCAGCGGCTTGTAGGAAAACGTTGAGGGCGGACAGAGTGTCCAAGGTATCGTCCCACGATTGCGGACACCAACGTCCGGATAAACCGGAACGATAGAGTATTTTTCGCGCCATTGCAGAGGGGTATCGCCGATGACGCGGTCGCTCGGACCGCCTCTCGACGGACCGATCCAATGGCTGAAACGATCACCCCGCCCGTGGCGCCGGGCGCAACCCGCTTGCCGGTCGTCGGCCTTTCGGCCCTGGCGATGGCGGGCTTCCTCACCATCCTGACCGAAGCCCTGCCCGCCGGACTGCTCCCGCTCATGAGCGCGGATCTCGGCGTGTCCGAGGCCATGGTCGGACAACTCGTCACCGCCTACGCGATCGGCTCTCTCGTCGCGGCCATTCCGCTCACGGCGGCAACCCGGACATGGCGACGGCGACCGCTCCTCATGCTGGCCATGGGCGGCTTCCTCGTGGTCAATGCCGTGACGGCGTCGTCGACCGATTACAGGCTGATGCTGGCCGCCCGCTTCATCGCCGGGCTCTTCGCGGGGCTCGTCTGGTCCCTGCTCGCCGGCTATGCCGGCCGCATGGCCCCTGAACATCTGAGGGGCCGCGCCATCTCCATCGCCATGGTCGGCGCGCCCTTGGCCCTGTCGATCGGTATTCCGGCCGGGACGTTGCTCGGTGGTCTCGTCGGATGGCGCCCGGTCTTTACTATCCTGAGCGGTCTCAGCGTCGTGCTGGTCGGCTGGATCGCCTGGAAGGTCCCTGACTTCGAGGGCGAAGCCCATGACCGCAGACTCCCCCTCGCCGAGGTCATCGCCCTGCCGGGCCTGAAGACGGTGCTGGCAGTGACGCTGGGCTTCGTGCTGGCACACAACATCCTCTACACCTATGTCGCGCCCTTCCTTGGACGCTCCGGCCTGGCCTCCCGCACCGATGCCGTGCTGCTCCTGTTCGGCCTCGCGGCGATGGTGGGAATCTGGATCGTGGGATCCCGGATCGACCAGAGCCTGCGGGCGCTCACACAGATCAGCATCGCCGCTTTCTGCGGCGCGGGACTGGTTCTCGCCATCCTCGGCGACACCCGATGGGCCGTGCTGGTGGCCGTATCGGTATGGGGTGTCGCCTTCGGCGGGGCGGCATCCCTTTTCCAGACGGCCTCGGCACGGATTTCGGGAAAGACCGCCGACGTGGCCCAATCGATGATCGTCACCGCCTGGAACCTCGCGATCGCCGGGGGCGGCGTGCTCGGAGGCCTCTTGCTTCAATCCGGCGGTGCCGCCGCCCTGCCCTGGAGCCTCGTGGGGCTGCTGGCCTTCGTCGGTCTCTTGGTCCTGGCAGACCGCAAAACCGGGTTCGCTTGAGAACCCTCCTTCGACGAGATCGATATCGGCTCATTGAACGAGCGCGGGTCGGAAACGAGGCCTCGGGACGCGAAAAGGCGTCCTCTCCCCTTAGCTCACGCCTCCGGCGTCGGAACGCCGATGCCGACATAGTGGAAGCCGTGGCGAGCCACGTCCTCGCCCCGGTAGACGTTGCGCAGGTCCACCACCACCCGGGCGGCCATGCTCTCGGCGAGCAACGCCCAGTCGAGGGCGCGGAAGGCGTTCCACTCGGTGACGATGACGAGGGCGTCCGCCCCTTCGGCGCAGGAATAGGGGTCGTCGGCATAGGCGATGTCCGGCATCAGGTGCTTCGCGCCCTCCATCCCCTCCGGATCATGGGCGCGGATGCGCGCGCCGGCATCCTGCAGGCCGGCGACGATGGAGAGGGACGGCGCATCGCGCATGTCGTCGGTGTTCGGCTTGAAGGTGAGGCCCAGCAGCGCGATGGTCTTGCCGCGCACCGAGCCGCCGCAGGCGGTGACGATCTTGCGGGCCATGGCCCGCTTGCGCTGGTCGTTGACGGCGACCACCGCCTCCACCAGCCGGATCGGCGTGCCGCAATCCTGAGCGGTCTTCACCAGCGCCAGGGTATCCTTCGGGAAGCACGAGCCGCCATAGCCCGGCCCGGCATGCAGGAATTTCGAGCCGATGCGGTTGTCGAGGCCGATGCCACGGGCGACCTCCTGCACATTGGCGCCGACCTGCTCGCAGAGATCGGCGATCTCGTTGATGAACGTGATCTTGGTGGCGAGGAACGCGTTGGCGGCGTATTTCGTCAGCTCGGCCGTGCGGCGGCCGGTGACGAGGATCGGCGCCTGGTTGAGATAGAGCGGGCGGTAGACCTCGTTCATCACGTTGGCCGCGCGGGCGTCGTCGGCCCCGATGACGATGCGGTCGGGCCGCTTGAAATCGCCGATCGCCGCGCCTTCGCGCAGGAATTCCGGGTTCGACACCACGGCGAAATCCGCATCGGGCCGCGCCTCGCGGATGATGCGCTCGACCTCGTCGCCGGTGCCGACGGGAACCGTGGATTTGGTTACCACCACCGTATAGCCGGTGAGCGCGGCGGCGATGTCGCGGGCCGCCGCATAGACGTAGGAGAGATCGGCGAAGCCGTCGCCCCGCCGGGACGGCGTGCCCACCGCGATGAACACCGTGTCGGCGGCGGCCACCGCGCTCGTCAGGTCGGTGGTGAAGGTCAGGCGGTTCTGGCGGACATTGTCGGCCACCAGCGTGTTGAGGCCCGGCTCGAAGATCGGGATGCGCCCCTGCTCGAGCGCTTCGATCTTTGCCGGATCGTTGTCGACGCAACAGACCGTGTGGCCGAAATCGGCGAAGCACGCACCGGAGACCAGGCCGACATACCCCGCGCCGATCATCGCGATCTTCATCAGGCACTCTCCTCGGCCGCCTCGATCAGGCGTCTCGACCAACCGTCTCTCGCCGCCGGCGGTGACAGATCCATGACGGACCGGGAGGATGGCCGACCATCACGTCGGCAGGTCCCGAAGCCTCCACCTCCGCCGGGCGGATCGGTAGGCCGGGGCTGTATAGCAGCCCCCTGCGGATGACAAACGAGAGGGTACAGCGGCCTCGGTTCCGGGCGCGTGCGCCACGGAGCGCCGCGCCCGTCGCCATGATACGATCCAGGCCATGATCCTTCGCTTCATTCCGCCGGCCACCGCCCGGAACCACGTTCCGTCCCGTGCTTTGCAGGCGCTCGTGGCGGTCGCGATAACTCTGGCGGGCCTCGCCCTCTCCGTGGAGGCGGCTTTTGCCCGCCCCTTCGTCGATGCGGCCGGGCGAACGGTGGAGGTGCCGGAGCGTGCGCGCCGCATCCTCGCCGCCGGTCCGCCGGCCTCGGTACTGCTCTACACCCTGGCCCCAAAGACCATGATCGGCTGGGTCCGCGCCCCCTCCCCCGACGAGGCCGCCTTCCTGACGCCGGAGACACGTGACCTGCCCGCCTACGGCCGGCTGACGGGCAAGGGCAACACCGCCAATGTCGAGGCCGTGCTGACCCTGAAGCCGGATCTCATCATCGACGTGGGCAGCACGGCGCCGACCTATGTGTCCCTCGCCGACCGGGTTCAGGCCCAGACGGGCATTCCGTACATTCTCCTCGACGGCGCCATCGACCGCACGTCCGAGACCTATGCCAAGCTCGGGGAACTCATCGGCGTCCCGGAGCGCGCCAGCGATCTCGCTACCCATGCGGAGGCGATGATCGCCGAGGTGAAGGGCCGGATCGCCTCGGTCCCCGCCGACCGGCGGCCGCGCGTCTACTACGCTCGCGGGCCACGCGGATTGGAGACGGGGGTTTCGGGCTCGATCAATACCGAGATCGTCGACCTGGCCGGTGCCCGCAACGTCGCCGAGGGCGGGGGCGCAGCGGGACTCACCACGATCTCGCCGGAACAAGTTCTCGCCTGGGATCCCGACGCCATCGTCACCCTCGATCCCGCCTTCCACAGGGCCATATCCACCGATCCGCTCTGGAGCACGCTGCGGGCCGTGCGGGCCGGCCGTGTCTACCAGACACCGCGCCTGCCCTTCGGCTGGTTCGACTCCCCACCGGGGATCAACCGCCTGATCGGCCTGCGCTGGCTCGCGGCCCGGCTGTATCCGGACCTGTTCCCCGAGCCGATGGAGGGCATCACGCGCGATTTCTACAGGCGCTTCTACCATGTGGAACTCGACGCGGCGCAGTTGGAAACCCTGCTGAAGGATGCAGGGGCCGCACGCCCGTGACAGCCTCCTCCCTCGCCGCCCGGCCTGCCTTGCGCCTCGCCGTGGCGGGCGTGCTCCCGCTTCTCGCGCTGCTGCTCCTCGTTCTCGTCTCCCTGGCAACGGGCAAGTACTCCGTACACGTGACCGACGTCGCCCACATCCTCTGGGCGAAGCTGCTTGGGCTCTCCTCCTCCATCGATCCGACCGCGCAGATCGTCGTGCTGCAGGTGCGCCTGCCGCGCGTGGCGGCGAGCCTCGTCGTCGGCGCGGCCCTGGCCGCGGCGGGCTCGACCTACCAGGGCCTGTTCCGCAATCCCCTGGTCTCGCCCGACATCCTCGGGGTCTCGGCCGGCGCGAGCCTCGGCGCCGTGCTCGGCATCTTTCTCTCGCTCCCCGTGGGTGCGATCCAGCTCCTCGCTTTTGCCGGGGGATTGCTCGCCGTGGGCGCGGTCTACGCGGTGGGCCTCGCGGTGCGACGGCACGATCCGGTACTGACCCTGGTGCTCGCCGGCGTCGCCATCGGGGCCGTCCTCGGCTCAGCGATCTCACTGCTGAAGGTGCTGGCCGACCCCTACAACCAGCTGCCCGCCATCACCTATTGGCTGCTCGGCAGCCTCGCATCCGTCACTCTCGGCGATGTCGGCGCGATCCTGCCGGCGATGGTGCTCGGCCTGCTGCCCCTCGTCCTGTTCGCCTGGCGGATGAACCTGATGAGTCTCGGTGAGGAGGAGGCCAGGGCGCTGGGCGTCGAGACGCGCCTGCTGCGCCCGCTCTTCATCGCCGCCGCGACCCTGGTGACCGCGGCCGCCGTCTCCGTCACCGGCGTGATCGGCTGGATCGGCCTCATCATCCCGCATGTGGCCCGGCTGATGGTCGGGCCGGACTTCCGCCGCCTGCTGCCGGCCTCCCTCCTGATGGGGGCGGGCTACCTCCTGGCGGTGGATCTCGTCGCCCGCACCGTCGCGCCGATCGAGGTGCCGCTGGGCATCCTCACCGCGCTCATCGGCGCACCGTTCTTCCTCTGGCTCCTGGCCACCGCGAAGGGGGGCTGGGCTTGAGCCTGGAAGTCCAGAACCTCGCCTTCGGCTACGGCACGAAGCCCCTCGGCGTGGGCATCGGCTTCACCTTGAAGGCGGGCGAGGTGCTCGGCCTTCTGGGTCCGAATGGCGGCGGCAAGACCACCCTGTTCAAGACCCTCCTCGGCCTGCTCCCCGCGAAAGCCGGGCGGATCACCCTCGACGGCCAGGATGTGACCACCTGGTCGCGGGCGCGGTTCGCGCGCAGCGTCGCCTACGTGCCCCAGGCCCATGCCGCCTTCTTTCCTTTCCGCGTGCAGGACGTGGTGCTGATGGGCCGGGCGAGCCGCCTCGGTGCCTTCGCCGCTCCCGGCAGGGCGGACGAGGCGATAGCCCTCGAGGCGCTCGCCACCCTCGGCATCCGGCATCTGTCCGAGCGGCGTTACACGGAGATCAGCGGGGGCGAGCGCCAGCTCGTCCTCATCGCCCGGGCGCTGGCGGGAGAACCCCGCTTCCTCGTCATGGACGAGCCCACCGCCAGTCTCGATTTCGGCAATCAGGCCCGCGTCCTCGACCAAGTGCGGCGCCTCAAGGAACGCGGCATGGGCATCGTTCTCTCGACCCACGACCCGGATCACGCCTTCCTCTGCGACACGGTCGCACTCCTGCACGAGGGCCGGCTCCTGGCACTCGGCAGACCGGAGGAGGCCGTCACGCCCGAGACCCTGCGCCTCATCTACGGCATCGACGTCGCCATCGTCCCCCTGCCGGGCAGCGGACGCTTCGTCTGCACGCCGATCCTGCCCCGCTGACGCGGCACGCCGGCACCCGCCCGCGCGTTGCCGTGCCGATGAGCGTCGATGAGGGAACGGAGACCGGATGCCAGCGCTGGAGACCCCCGACGGCCGCTACATCGTCGTCAAGGGACGGCTCTGGCGGCGCACCGATCCGAACCTGAGCGAAGAGAAGCGGGAGCACCTCGTCAAGGCATTGATGGATGCGCGGCGGGCGGTGAAGGAGGCCAAGCGCTCGGGCGACGAGGTCGCCATGAAGCGCGCCCGCGCGGCGGTCGACGCTGCCAAGCACGGTCTGGGCGAACGCGGCCCCGTCTGGTGGACGGACGGCGCCCCCGACCAGAACCGCCGCATGGTCGCGAACACGACCTATGCCGAGTGGTATGCGGGGCTCCCGGAGACGTAGGCGGCCTCCCCCAACGATGGGCGCGTGATCCTACCGCGAGAGCAGCTTCCCGGTGAGAGTGCCGACACCCAGGATCACGAGGGCGCAGAGTGCGAGCGCGGTGAACTGGCCGAGGCCTTGAAGCGCCGCGCCGAGGATCGCCACGCCCAGAGCCTGTCCGCAGAAGAACGAGAAGGCGTGGAGGGAGACCGCCGAGGCGCGGGCCGTGGGCGCCACTTCGGTGACCTGAACCTGAAAGGTGTTGTGGAGCATGTAGAAGCCGAGGCCCAGCGCCACGAGGGCCGCGCAATCCACCTGCCAGCTTCCCGCGCTGCCGATGACGAGGAGGGCACCGGCGCAGATGGCGCCTCCGCCGACCAGCATCCGGCGCATCCCGAGGAACCGCAGGAGGAGGGCGACGAAGGCCGAGTAGAGCAACCCACCGGCGGCGAAGCCGGCCAGGGCCAGCCCGGCCTCGCGGGGGCCGCCCTCCCCGCGCGCTTCGATCAACGGCGCGAGATGGGGAAAGATGCCGAAGACCGCGATCGCCTCGATGAACACGGCAGCGAACAGCACCCGCGCACGGGGAATGGCGACGATGGTGCGGTAGCGCGCCACCGCCTCGCCCAACGCGAAGCGCTTGGGTGCCGCGCCGGCCGCCCATTCGAAGCCGAGGATCGCCGCCGCGCAGCCGAGCGCCGCGATGGCCGCCGTGATGGCGAAGACGCCCTTCCAGCCGACATCGGCCTCGATCAGACCGGCGAAGGTCGAGCCGGACAATTGCCCGAGGATGACGGCGACGAGGAAGCGGCCGATGGCGACCTGTCGGCGCTCCAGCGGGATACGGTCCCCCATGAGAGCGAGCGCCAGCGGGATGACGCCGCCCGCCGCCGCGCCCGCGAGCACGCGCAGCCCGAACAGCACGGTGAGATCCGCCGAGAGCGCGCATCCGGCGAGTGCCAAAGTGAGGATGCCGAGACAGACGGCGATGACCCGTTCCTTGCCCAGCGAATCCCCCACCGGCCCTAGGATCGGCTGGATCAGGGCGTAGGGCAGCGCGAAGGCCGTCGACAGCAAAGCGACCGTATGTGGATCGCTGCGCAGATCGCGGGCGAGGACGCCGACGAGGGGCTCGATGGCGCGCCCGGCGAAGGTACTGGCAAAGCCGGCCACGGCCAGGATCACGATGAGCCGCGTGGTCGAGAAGGCCGTTGGTGCTGCGGTCATTCACACCCTCGAAACGGGGACGATCCGGTCGGCCCTCGCGCGAGCGTCCACAGGGGTGTGTTTCATACGCGGATCATGACGGCAACGCGCGATGCGCCCGGGATCAGGCTTTCGCCACCAGGGCGTCGGCGAGATCGACGATCCGCTCGCGCCAGGCCAGGGGCCGGAGCCAGCGTTCGGGGATCGCCGAGGCGCCGTAGAGGGCGCCCGCGAGCTGTCCGGTGACGGCACCGACCGTATCGGCGTCCTCGCCCAGATTGACGGCCAGGATCAGCGCGTCCTCGAAGGTCTCGGTGCTGCCGCCCGCCCAGAGGGCCGCCTCCAGCGTGTGGATCACGTAGCCGGACGAACGGATCCCGGCCCGTGTCTTCCCGCGCCATGAGCCACGGGCGATCGCCCCGATGGCCGATGTGGCGGAGCCGCCGACGGTGCGCGGACGCAGGATATCCGCGTCGCCGAGAATCGCACCGCGGAGGAGCTGGACGAAATAGGTGCAGGCCTCGACGGCCTCCTGCGCGCCGTGGGTGGTCCGGCTCTGCGCCTCGGCGATCCGCGCGGCCTCGCGGGGATCGTGCAGAGTGACGAGGGCGACGGGGGCGAGCCGCATCAGAGAGCCGTTGCCGGCGGTGTCCGGATCGGTGGAGCCGGACTCGGCTCGGCCGGTCTCGACGAACCGGGCCAGGGCGTCCCGCGTCGTCAGGCCGATGTCGAAACAGGCGCCGGTGCAGGAATAGGCGCCCTGCTTCCACCACGCGACGAAACGGGTGGCGAGGTCGTGGGGGTCGAAAGGTCCGGCTTGAAGCAGGCTCTCGGCAAGCGCCAGAGCCATGCTGGTATCGTCGGTCCATTGACCGGGCTCAAGATCGAACGGGCCGCCGCCGGTCATCTCGGTGTGATGCGGAAGCGTATCCCGGCGGCTGAATTCCAGGGTGGTGCCGAGGGCGTCGCCGATCGCGAGGCCGAGGAAAGCGCCGCGGGCGCGGTCGCGGATCGCGGGGGAGTGCGTCGGATCGGGCAAGGTCACGCGGAGGCTCCGTTGGCTCCGGCAACCATACCCGTCGCGGAGGGGCGCGGCGATACGGGCTTCAGCGCAGGCGCGCGAGCAGCCGCTCAAGCACCTCGGTCATCCGCGCCTGCGCCGCGGCCGGGCTGAGATCGTGATCCGCCCCCTCGATGATCGTCACCGGGCCGCCGAGGCGGCGGGCCATCCTTGCGGGGGAGCGGCCGAGCGCCTCGTGCAGGGCGGCGAGGCCGCGATCGCCCGCGCTGTAGACGAGTTCGAGATGGGCACCGCGCCGGCGCAGGGCGGCGATGCGCTGCGCCACGCTTCCGCCGGCAGGGCGGGGCCGGAGCAGGAG